>NZ_DASZTJ010000287.1:0-4663 GCF_035548235.1 Rhodopila sp. | reverse complement strand
TGCCCATCACCACGGTCGTCACCCCGTGCCAGGGCGAGATCGACATCATGCGGTCCCAGACCACCTGGGCGTCGTAGTGGGTGTGGATGTCGACGAAGCCGGGCGAGACCGCCTTGCCCGTGGCGTCGATGGTCCGCGCTGCGGCGCCCGGCGCATCGCCCAGCGCGACGACCTTGCCGCCCTTGATACCGACATCGCCGCGATAGCCAGGCTTGCCGGTGCCGTCGACGATCGTGCCGCCGGTGATCTTCAGATCGTAGTCCATGTCGTGTCCTTCCTCGTCCGGTCTGCGTCGCGCGGGCATCGCCGTATGGGCGGGCCGCCGCGACGCGGCGCCCGCCGGTCGCCCCTATTCCGCCGCCATGCGGGCCGCGGGCGTGTCGAGTTCGAGCTGATACAGCTCGGCGACGTTGTCGTGGCAGATGCGGTTGCGCTGGTGCTCGGTCAGATTCTTGGTCTGCTCGGCCAGCACGTCCTGCGACCACGGCCACGTCGAATCCGAATGCGGAAAGTCGCTGGCCCACATCAGCCGGTTCACGTTGACCATATCGACCGTCTGGAACGCGATATAGTCGTCCTGGAACGTCGTATAGATGTTGTCGCGGAAGTAGTCGCTGGGCATGCGGTCGAGCGGCGGCGCCTTCATCCAGTAGCGGTGCCGCTTATAGGCGTGGTCCATCCGATACATGTAGTGCGGCACCCAGCCGGCGTCGGCCTCGACGCAGACGACCTTGAGATCGGGGTGCCGGTCGAACACGCCGGAGAAGATCAGCATGCCGATGATGTCCTGGTTCCCCCGGATGATCGACATGAAGGTGTTGATCTTCGGCCCGCGCGTGCCGCTCTGGATCGAGCCGACGGAATCCGTCTTGCTGGTCAGGATGTGGAACGACAGCGGCAGCTCCAGTTCCACCGCGGCGCGCCACACCGGGTCCCAGACCGGGTCGTCATAATCCGGCCCTTGCGGAATGCCGGTCATCATCACGCCCTTGAAGCCCATTTCCTTGATGGTCTTCAGCTCCTCGACACCCTCGGCCGGGTTGCGCATGGTGGTCTGCGCCATGCCAACCAGGCGCTTCGGGTTCTCGCCGCAATATTCCTGGAGCCAGCGGTTATAGGCGTCGAAGCACGCCTTCTTGAAGTCGTAGTCGGGGTGGTTGCACAGCATCATGCCGACGGACGGGTAGATGATCTCGGCGCCGACGCCGTCCTTGTCCTGGTCGGCCAGCCGGAACTTCGGGTCCCAGCCGGAGCGCCACAGGTCGTCGAACGACGCGCCGCTCATGCGCAACTCCTTGGGATCCTTGCCGGCGGCGGCGATCAGCGCCATCGGGATCTTGTCCTGGAGCCCTTCGATCACGAAGGTCGCGCCGAAGCCTTCGACCTCCTGGATGCGCGGGGCGCGCTCACGCCACTTCGGATCGATGTAGTCGACGTAGCAGTTCGGCGGCTCGGTGATGTGCGAATCCGCGGAAATCGGGGTTTTGAGCATTGTTTTCCTCCCTTATCCGGCTTCTGGTTTGACGCCAGTATAGCACGGAGCGCCCCGTCAAACGAGCGTCCGTTCAGGCGGCGTGGCGCACGGCGCCCGGCCGCCTGAATGCCGGCGCAAATACTATGGCGGCGAACGATGTGGCTGTCGAGCCGTCGCGCCGGCCGCCACGATTCGGCGCCGAGGCGCCGCACCGCGAAACGCGCCCGGGGCCGCGGCGTCCGCCGGACCGCCTGTGGCCGGTCCTATGGCCACTTGGCGACCGGCGGCAGCGACATCAGAATCGCGTCCGTATTGCCGCCGGTGCGTATGCCGAACTGGGTGCCGCGGTCGAACAGCAGGTTGAATTCCACATACCGCCCGCGCCGCACGAGCTGATATTCGCGCTGTTCGTCGGTCCAGGGCGCGTCCATATGCCGGCGCACGATCCCCGGATAGGCGGCCAGCAGTGCCCGGCCGACATCCTGGGTGAAGGCGAAGTCCGCGGCCCAGTCACCCGAATCGAGGTAGTCGTAGAAGATGCCGCCGACACCGCGCGCCTCCTGTCGGTGCGGCAGGTAGAAATACTCGTCGCACCAGGCCTTGAACCGGGCGTAATAGTCCGCGCCGTGGCGGTCGCAGGCTTCCCGCAACGCGCCGTGGAACGTCTCCGCGTCCTGGGCGTCCGGATAGGTCGGCGTCATGTCCGCGCCACCGCCGAACCACGCCTTGGCGGTGACGATATGGCGCGTGTTCATGTGCACGGCGGGCACCAGCGGCGAGCAGGGGTGCGCCACGACCGAGATGCCCGAGGCCCAGAAGCGCGGATCGCGGTCGGCGCCGGGGATCTGGGCGCGGAACGCCTCGGAAAATGTGCCGTGGACGGTCGAAACGTTGACCCCGACCTTTTCGAACACGCGCCCGCGCATCACCGCCATGACGCCGCCGCCCGCGTCGCGGCCATCCTCTTCCGGGCGGCGCCAGGGCGTGCGCACGAAGCGGCCCGGCGCCCGGTCCGCATTCGGACCGTCCGCCTCGTCCTCGATCCGCTCCAGCGCGGCGCAGATGGAATCGCGCAGGGCCCGGAACCACGTCTCGGCCTCGCGTCGCCGTTCTTCCGCGGAGGGCGCCCCCGACGCCTCGGCCATACGGTCTCCCTGACGCGCCCGCACGCTGCGGCGACCGGCCGCACGAACGGCGGGGCACGGCCGACCCCATATCAGCGCCGAACGGTTCCGCCAAGCATGGATCGACCGCCGCGGCCCGGCGGCATTTTCCCCCGGGCCGGAGGCGTCGCGGGCAAAGTGAAGCGCAATGCCGGTCCACACTGGACAAGGCTTGCGTCAAATGCCACAAGAGCGGCCGTCCGAATCCGGGCCGGCGCCCGCGCCCGCGGGACCATCAACGCATTCGAGACCGGGCAGCTCAGCCGCCAGACTGTCGGAGCGTGCTGTTCGTCCCTGCCAGGGAAGAGGAATACATCGTGGCGCACACTGCGGACCAGCCGACAACCCGACGGGACTTTCTCTATATCGCCACGGCAGCCTTCGGCGCCGTCGGGGCCGCCGCCGCCGTGTGGCCCCTGATCGACCAGATGAACCCGGACAAATCGGTGCTGGCGCTGTCATCGACCGAAGTCAACATCTCGGCCGTGCCGCCCGGGCAGCAGATCGTCGTCAAGTGGCGCGGCAAGCCGGTCTTCATCCTGCACCGCACGCCGGAGCAGATCGCCGCCGTCGAGAAGGAAGACTGGCGCAACCTGCGCGATCCCCAGCCCGATGCCGAACGCGTGAAGCGCCAGCAATGGCTGGTGATCATCGGCATCTGCACGCATCTCGGCTGTGTGCCGAACCGCGAATCCGACGGCAGCGGCTGGCTTTGCCCCTGCCACGGTTCCGTCTATGACAATTCCGGCCGTAGGACTGCCGGGCCGGCGCCGCTGAACATGGCGGTTCCGCCCTACAAATTCGAGTCCGACACGACCGTCCTGATCGGTTAGAGGTAGCCATGGCCCACGCGCACGGATTGCCGGAAGGCCCGTCTTACGAGCCGAGCAACGGCTTCACCCGCTGGCTCGACGCACGGCTGCCGATCCTGCGGCTCGCCCATAGCTCGGCGATCGTGTATCCGACCCCGAAGAACCTGAACTACTGGTGGACCTTCGGCGGCATCCTGACGTTCTTCCTGGCATTTCAGATCGTCACCGGCATCGTCCTGGCGATGCACTACACGCCGACCGCCGACGGCGCGTTCGCCAGCGTCGAGCACATCATGCGCGACGTGAACTATGGCTGGCTGCTGCGCTACGCCCACGCCAACGGCGCGTCGTTCTTCTTCATAGCGGTCTACATCCACATCTTCCGCGGCCTCTATTACGGCTCGTACAAGGCCCCGCGCGAGATCCTGTGGATACTGGGCGTGCTGATCTACCTGCTGATGATGGCGACCGCCTTCATGGGCTACGTGCTGCCGTGGGGGCAGATGAGCTTCTGGGGCGCGACCGTCATCACCAATCTGTTCAGCGCCGTTCCGCTGGTCGGAGAACCGATCGTCCACTGGCTGTGGGGCGGCTATGCCGTCGGCGCGCCGACGCTGAACCGGTTCTTCAGCCTGCACTACCTGCTGCCGTTCATCATTGCCGGTGTCGTCGTGCTGCACATCTGGGCGCTGCACGTGCCGGGCAACAACAACCCGGCCGGCATCAGCGTGAAGGACGAGCAGGACGTGGTGCCGTTCCATCCGTTCTACACGGCGAAGGACGCCTTCGCGCTGTCCGTGTTCCTGATCGCCTTCGCGCTCATCGTCTTCTACGCGCCCAACGTGCTCGGGCACCCGGACAACTACCTCGAAGCCAACGCGATGCACACGCCGCCGCACATCGTGCCGGAATGGTACCTGCTGCCGTTCTACGCGATCCTGCGCTCCGTGCCGGATAAGCTGGGCGGCGTCATCCTGATGTTTTCCGCCATCGGCGTCCTGTTCCTGATGCCGTGGCTGGACACGTCGAAGGTGCGGTCGGGCCGGTTCCGCCCGATCTACAAGCAGGTATTCTGGCTGCTGGTGATCGACGTGCTGGTGCTGGGCTATGTCGGCGCGCATCCGCCGCTGGGCGCCTATATCCTGATCGGCCGCCTGGCGACGATCTATTACTTCCTGCACTTCCTGGTGCTGATCCCGCTCATCGGGCTGTTC
>NZ_DASZTJ010000286.1:0-7388 GCF_035548235.1 Rhodopila sp. | reverse complement strand
CGACGAGCAGCGCGGTGTCGATCCCGCTCGCGCCCGCCAGCATGGTGTGCACGAAGCGCTCATGGCCGGGCACGTCGACGAAGCCGAATTCGTCGGTATAGGCGTAGCCGAGATCGATGGTGATGCCGCGGCGCTTCTCCTCGGCCAGCCGGTCGGTGTCGACGCCGGTCAATGCCTTGACCAGCGCGGTCTTGCCATGATCGACATGGCCGGCCGTGCCGATGATCACGGCGCGACGCCTGTCATGCCAAGCAGGGGATTGATCCCGAGGCGGGACCAGCCGGCGTCGGAGACCATCAGGTCCAGCCCCAGTGAGGCCAGGTCGTCGGCCAGCGGTTCGATCGCCGTGTCTTTCTCCTGGTAGAACATCTTCGCATAGCCGCGGCAGACGTCGCAGGTCTCGGCCTTGATGGCGCCCGAACCGCCTTCGATTTCCCGCAGCGCCAGTCCTTTCGCCTCCCCGCAGCCGGTGCAGACGGCGCGCACATGGTTCCAGGCCGTGGCACAGAGGCCGCAATGCAGGTACCGCGCGCCGGGACTGCGCCCCTTGGCGGTGATGACCCCGGCGACGGGTGGAGACGCGCAGACGGGGCACAGGCCGCGTTGCGGCAGCAACCGCACCGCCGTCGCATCCAGGGCCGCGGCATGCCGCGCGAATACGACCTGCAGCGCGGCGGCGAGGACGATCGACTCGCCGGCCCAGGTTGTCGCCAGGTCGCCCGCCAGCCAGTCACGCGCCAAAGCGCGGGTGTCGAGATCCGGCAGGCGACGGAGCGTGGCCCGCGCGGCCTCGGGGAAAGCCGGGTCGTCGGCGATCGGGGCGAAGGCGCGCAAGGTGGCGTCCCAGCCGAGGTCCAGCGGGATCGCGGCGAGGTCGAACGGGGTCGGAAGGGGCGCCGGAAGGGGCGTTTCAGACACGGAAGCAGCCTGGGCGCCAGCGATCTGTGCCAGGAACCGCAGCCAGTCCGCCATCGGATGCGCCACCAGCAGCACACGGAGGCGATCCGCCCTGCGGCTGAACAGGGTAGCGGGGACCGGCAGGATCACCGGATCGGGTTGTCGCACCCCGTCGCGCGGAAGATCGCCGAGGCTGGTGGTCTTAATGCTCACGAGTGAAGTCACCAGGTGTCGTGGCCGAGCGTGTCTCCATAGACGCTGACTGAGGCGGATGTGGGGCATTGTCGCCTCTCCCGCCATGGTGACCGGACGGCCGCCGTCCACGCCCTGCCGGGCGTCGATGGCACTCCCGCGTTTTCACACGTCACTTCTGCCCGCGCGCCAGCGTCCTGAGCCATTTCCGGTGGTGCCGGAAGGTCCAACCCGCGGTGACGGTGCCCCGCAGCATCCCGTGCATCGTGCCGCGGACCCAGATCGCCGCGTAGACGTGCGTGATCCACACGGCGATGATCGCGACCGCCGCCACGCTGTGGACCAGCACCGCGATCCGCTTCACCTCGATCGAGGTGAAGCGGAAGAAATACTGGTCCCAGATGACGATACCGGTGGCGAACAGCACCAGGATCAGCCAGGTCATCGCCCAGAACACCAGTTTCTGTCCGGCGTTGTAGCGACCGACCTCGGCCAGGCGTTCTTCGTGATTGCCCAGCACGTCTCGGATCTTGCCGATCCATGCCGTGTCGTCGCGGGTCCACAGGTTGTGGCGCACGAAGGGGACGAACAGGATCGCAAAGCTGACCAGCAGGACGACGCCGAACCAGGGATGGATCGCGCGCGTCGCTTCTCCGCCGCCGAACAGGCTGGACAGGAAGAACAGCCCCGGATCGAACATCGACATCCCCGACAGCGCCAGCAGGATCAGCAGCAAGGCCGTGATCCAGTGGTTGATCCGCTGCGCCGTCGTATAGCGCGAGACCATGGCGGGGGTCTGATGGGCGCTCATGACGGGTCCCCTTTCCGATCATCCCCTTTCGTGTCTTGTCCGGCCAGCATGGCGGCGCCCTTCGCTTCGTCCTCGGGCGTCACCTGGTTCGGGCCGGCGACGACCCAGTGAACGAAACCCGCGACGGCGGTGAATGCCAGGCCGGCCAGCGCGATCGGCTTGAACAGGCCCTTCCAGGCCTGCACCAGCGGGCTGATATGCGGCTTGTCGGGCAACCCGGCGTACAGCGACGGACGGTCCGCGTGGTGCAGCACATACATGACGTGCGTGCCGCCGACGCCGTCCGGATCATACAGCCCCGCCTTGTCGAAGCCGCGGGTTTTCAGCTCCGCCACCCGCTCCCCGGCCCATCCGGTCATGTCGTCCTTGGACCCGAACAGGATCGCCCCGGTCGGGCACGCCTTGACGCAGGCTGGCTCCAATCCGACCGACACGCGGTCGGAGCACAGGGAGCACTTATAAGCCTTATGGTCCACCGGGCTGACCCGAGGGATGTCGAACGGACAGCCTTTCACGCAGTAGCCGCAGCCGATGCAGTGCTCGCTGACGAAATCGACGATCCCGTTGGCATATTGCACGATCGCCCCGGGCGCCGGACACGCTTTCAGGCAACCGGGATCGGCGCAGTGCATGCAGCCGTCCTTGCGGATCAGCCATTCCAGATTGCCGGCCTCGTCCTCCCATTCCGTGAAGCGCATCAGCGTCCAGGCGGACGGACCCAGGTCCTGCGGATTGTCGTAGCTGCCTTCGAAATATCCGATCTCCGGCCGCAGGTCGTTCCATTCCATGCAGGCGGCCTGGCACGCCTTGCAGCCGATGCAGCGGGTGACGTCGATCAGCTTGGCGACCGGCGGCTCCTGGCGGACCGAGGGTGGGTCGGCGACCGAAGCGGAGCGGCGGCGGATGTCGAGGGACTGCAGATCGGCCATCGCACCCTCCTATGCCACCGGTTCCGACGGACCGGCCGTCTTTTCGATGTTCACCAGGAACGCCTTGAACTCCGGCGTCTCCGTGTTGGCGTCGCCGACGAACGGGGTCAGCGTGTTGGCGCCATAGCCCTTGCGCGCAGCCCCGGTGAAGCCCCAATGGATCGGCAGGCCGATCACGTGCTGCGACTTGCCGTCGACCGCCAGCGGCTTCAGCCGCTTGGTGACATAGGCCTTGCAGACCACGGCACCGCGGTTCGACGTCACCTTCACCCAATCGCCCTGGCCGATGCCTTTTTCTTTCGCCAGCGCCTCGCCCACCTCGACGAATTCCTCGGGCTGGAGGATCGCGTTGATGCGGGCATGCTTGGTCCAGAAATGGAAATGTTCGGTCAGGCGATACGTGGTGCCGACATACGGGAACTTGTCGGCCGATCCGAACTGGGCGCGGTCGTCGGGGAAGACGCGGGCGCAGGGGTTCGACTTCACCCGCGGATGCAGCAGGTTCGTCACCGGGCTTTCCAGCGGCTCGTAATGCTCAGGGAACGGTCCCTCGCGCATCTGGTCGCGGGCAAACAGCCGAGCGGTGCCCTCGGCGAGCATGATGAAGGGGCTGACGCCGGAATCCGGTTTCGTGGTCGGGACGAAATCGGGGACATCGATCCCGGTCCATTTCGATCCGTTCCAGGCGATGACCGGCTTGTCCGGGTTCCACGGCCTTCCCTCCAGGTCCGCCGAGGCTCGGTTGTACAGGATGCGGCGATTGGCAGGCCAGGCGAAGGCCCAGTTCGGCGCCAGGCCCTGATCGCGCGGGTCCGTGGCATCCCGCCGGCCCATGATGTTGCCCTTCTCGGTCCAGACGCCCGTGTAGATCCAACAGCCGCTGGTCGTGGTGCCGTCGTCGCGCAACTGGGCGAACGCATCCAGTTGCTGGCCGGCGCGCAGCGTTACGGTGCCGGCGTCGTCCTTGATGTCGACCAGCGCCTTGCCGTTGATCTCCTTGGCGAGTTCTTCCGGCTGCGGGTCGTTGCCGTCCAGGTAGTCCCAGGACAGGTTCAGGATCGGATCGGGGAAGGCCCCGCCATCCTTGCGATACATCGCCTGCATGCGCCGGAACAGGCCGGTCATGATGCGGACGTCGGACTGCGCCTCTCCCGGCGGGTCGGCGGCCTTCCAGTGCCATTGCACCCAGCGGGCGGAGTTGGTCAGGCTGCCGTCTTCCTCCGCGAAGCAGGTCGTGGGCAGCATGAAGACCTCGGTCTGGATCTTTGCCGGGTCGGACGGGTTCTTCGCTCCCTGGTTCTGCCAGAAATAGGCTGTTTCGGTTTCCAGCGGGTCCATCACGACCAGGTATTTCAGCTTGCCCAGCGCGGAGCGGATCTTGCCTTTGTTCGGAAACGACTGCAGCGGGTTGAAGCCCTGGCAGACATAGCCGTTCATCTGGCCGTTGTTCATCATCTCGAACGCACGCAGGATGTCGTAGTTCGGCACGTCGAGCTTGGGCAGCCAGTCATAGGCCCAGTCGTTGTCCGCCGTCGCGGCCTTGCCGAAGACGGCTTTCTGCAGGCTGACGAAGAACTTGCGATAGTTCTGCCAGTAGCTGACCTGGTTGGGACGCAGGGGCTTGTACTGCCGCGTCTTCATATAGGCGGTGAAATCGGTTTCCCGATCGTTCGGCAGCGTCAGGTAGCCTGGCATCGCGTTCGACAGCAGACCCAGGTCGGTCAGGCCCTGGATGTTGGAATGTCCGCGCAGCGCGTTCATCCCACCGCCCGACAGGCCGATATTGCCCAGCAGCAACTGCACCATCGCCATCGTGCGGATGTTCTGGCTGCCGACCGAATGCTGCGTCCAGCCCAGCGCGAACAGGCTGGTCAGCATCTTGTTCGGCACGGCAGTGGAGGCGACCAGGTCGCATACCTGCAGGAACTTGTCCTGCGGCGTGCCGCAGATGCGAGAGACCGTTTCGGCGGTGTAGCGCGCGACGTGCCGCTTCAGCAGCGACAGCACGCAACGCGGATGCTGCAGTGTCGGATCGACCTTGGCGAAACCGTCATCGCCCAGTTCGTAATCCCAGCTCGACCGGTCGTAGTCGTTCTTGCCCGCGTCCCAGCCGCTGAACAGGCCTTCGTCGAACCCGAACCCCTCCTTCACGATCAGTGCCGCATTGGTGTAGTTGCGGACGTAATCGTGCTGGATGGCGTCTTTCTCCAGCAGGTAGCGGATCACGCCGGACAGGAAGGCGATGTCGGTGCCGGGACGGATCGGCACGTAGTAATCGGCGACCGACGCCGTGCGGGTGAAGCGCGGGTCGACCACGACCAGCTTGGCGGCGTTGTGCAGCTTGGCCTCGATGACCCATTTGAAGCCGCACGGATGCGCCTCGGCGGCGTTGCCGCCCATCACCAGGATCACGTTGGCGTTCTTGATGTCCTGCCAGGTGTTGGTCATCGCGCCGCGACCGAATGTTGGAGCCAGACTGGCTACCGTCGGTCCGTGTCAGACACGCGCCTGGTTGTCGAAGACGACCATCCCGAAGGAGCGGGCCACCTTCCAGGTCAGGTATGCCGTCTCGTTCGACGCCGCCGACGCCGCCAGCATCCCGGTGGAGACCCAGCGGTTGACGGTGGTGCCCGCGGCATTCCTGGCGATGAAATTCTTGTCGCGGTCTTCCTTCATCAGCGTGGCGATGCGGTCGAGCGCGAAGTCCCACGACACACGCTTGAACGTGTTGGTGCCGGCGGGGCGGTACATCGGATATTTCACCCGTGTCGGCGCATGTACGACATCCAGCAGGGCCGACCCCTTCGGACACAGCGTGCCGCGGTTCACCGGATGGTCCGGGTCGCCCTCGATATGGATGACGCTGGGCCGGGCGTTCATGGCATTGTCGCCGAGCGTGTAGATCAGGATGCCGCAGGCGACGGAACAATAGGTGCAGGTGTTACGGGTCTCCGCGGCACGCATCAGCTTGAACGGGCGCACCGAGGCGGCCAGCGCTTCCCCCGCCATGCCGAACCCCAGGGCGCCCACGCCGGAGGCGGCCAAAGCGGCGCCGCTGAGTTTGAAAAACCCGCGCCTGCTGAGTTCCATGACGCCGATCCCTCCCCAGGAACGAAGGATCATGCTTCATGCTGCACGCAAGGGGAAGATTCAACCAAATAAATTTTGAAGAATCTGATGGATATTCCGTATCAGGGGGTGCGATGGCAGCCATCGGCCCAGGCGCCTCTCCCGTCACGACGAGCCTGCGCCCGCTATGACGGAGGCGCCGGTTTCGGCCTGATGTGGCGCCTGTGGGGTCTGCCTGCGATGCGGACGGTCCCCGTCTCAGCCTAGACCGGCACCAGGCGCATGCAACCCGCCTTGCGGCCGGCGGAAAACAGGAAATTGACCAACTGGCCGGCAGCCGGCAGGGCACTCGTCTGGATGACATGCGTCAGGCCCCACAGGTCCTGCACCGCGTCCGCCGCGCCCATCAGCGCCGGGTCGCCGCCGGTCAGCAGCAGCAGCGGCATGTCGGGGTTGAAGCGCGCAACGATCTTCATCGTGTGGAACCCGTCATGGTCGATGCAATCGACGTCGGAGATCAACGCGACCGGCCGTTCGGTGCGAAGGACCGTCATCAGGTCCGTGCCGGCGGAAATGACTTCCAGCCGCAGTTCCAGGAACTCACAGACCGGCGCCATCGCCGCGACCGTTTCAGGGTTGTCGCTGAACAGCGCGACGACGCCGGGGCGAGCGGAAAGCATGCTGCCGGCGAAGCTGTAGTCACGGGTCAGGGTGTCGGTAACCATCATATTCATGGCGCATCTGCCTTCTGCGGAGGACCCGGCTCTTTGCCTGGGCTGATGCCCTATCATCCAGAAAACGGGTTAGTCTTGGAAGTCATACAACCGGACGTTTACCGTTAGAACGAACGTTATTACCGTGAACTTCCGTGAAATCGTCAATACAACCGACTAATGAAAATACAACCGCGCAGACAAACGCGTGCAACAACCCCTCAAGGGTTAATCGCTTCATGCGGAAGCGTGCCCCAGAACTGCTCCCGCCGCAGGTAGCCGCGATACGATCCGGCCTGCACCTGACACCAGTCCGACGACGCCTCGCAGAACCGGATCCGGCCGATCACCCCCACCTTCAAGACTGCGACGGCTTTGGCGGCATCCTTCGCGTCGCCCCGCAGCGTGGCGTCGGCATTCGTGACGATGAAGGTCCGCCGTCCCATCAGCGTCGCCTGCTGCATCCAGCCCTGGATGCCGTCCGCGTCGCGCACGTAACGCCAGACGTCGTATTCGCGGATGATCTCCACCGGCAGGTCGCGGCGCTTGTAGACCCACTCGATCCGATAACGCGTGCCGGGACCGACCCGCATGTTGACGTCATCGGCACGCAGGGAGGCGAAACGGGGCAGCTTCGGTGCCTCGGTGTCCGGTTTTTCCGCCTCGGCGGATGTCCGCGCCGGCGACGAAGGGGTCTGGGGGGCGGTCGCGGGAGCAGTTCCCGGCGTGCCCGGCGGGTGCGCCGGCGGAATGGGCGGCACCGGCAGAGGCAGGGTC
>NZ_DASZTJ010000285.1:0-9257 GCF_035548235.1 Rhodopila sp. | reverse complement strand
AACCGGTCGATCGCGTCGCGGCCGTTGGCGATCGCCAGCGCCGCCTGGTCGAATTCCTGCCGCAGCGTGATCGGCGGCGGCCGGTGGGACTCGAATGTCGCCACGGGACGGCCGCAGGCGGCCTCTGCCAGGGCCTGGTTGACCGGCAGGGGCAAGCAGAAGGTGGGGTGCGCGGTGAACACCGCGGCGAAGCGCGTACGTTCGGTCAGCGCCTGGTATTCGGCCCAGCGCACCGGGCTGTCGTTCGGGTCGGGCCGCAGCAGGTGCTGGGCCAGGTTGGCCAGGATCGCGTCATTCGCCGTCGTGTCGATCCCGCCCAGGTACCCCGCGATCCGCCCCGCCCTGTCCATGAAGGCCTCGTCGCGCAGATGGCGGATCAGCGCGCCGATATCGGCCTCGGTCAGCGCGCCGGTGTCGAGCTTGCGGGTGATCGCCAGGGAGACCAGCAGGACCGGGTTGCCGAACGGGTCTTCGCCCGCCCTGGCACCGAGCTGGGTCGTGAGAGCGAGGAGTTCCCGCGCCAGGGTTTCGGCGGGGATGGAAGCGGCGGCTTGCTGAAGTACGGGCACGTCCGGCATGCCTACACTTTGGACATCTTTTTGCGATGCAGCAAGCCGGGAAACGCGGAGATTTTGGGCGATTGACCGGAAATGCGGCCGGTCAGACCGCCCCGTCCGCCCGCAGCGCCGCGACCGCCGGCTCGTTCAGCCCCAGCCACTCCGACAGCACTGCCTCGGTATGCTCACCCAGCACGGGCGAGGCCGCCAGCATCGGCGGCTTGCCGTCGATCCGGACCGGCCAGCCGGGCATCTTGAAGTCGCGATGCACGGGATGGCGCATCACCTGCATGATCCCCCGCTCTTCGAACGTCGCGTCGTTCTGCAGTTCCATCGTGTCGAGCACCGCGCCGGCGGGAATGCCCGCCTCGCCGACCGCGCGCATCGCGTCCATCTTGGGGTGCCGGCGGGTCCAGGCGGCGATGATTTCGTCGACCTCTTCCTCCCGCTCCAGGCGCGCGAAGGCGTCGGCGTAGCGGGCGTCGCCGATCAGGTCCTCCCGCCCGATGACCTTCAGCAGCCGGTCCCAGTGGTCCGGGTTCGCGCGGCTGGTCATGATGTAGACGTAGTCGTTGGGACCGCCCGGCGCGCAGGGATACAGGCCCATCGGTGCGTTGCGCACGCCGGGCACCTTGCTGCCGCCGCGCCCTGCCGCCTCGCCCGTGCGGCCCTGGGTGGCGAAGTTGATGCGCATGTAGTGCATGATGGCGTCCTGCATCGCCACCTGCAGCCGATGGCCTTCCCCGGTCTCCCGCCGCTTGTAGAGCGCGCCCAGGATGGTGATCGCCATCAGCATCCCCGTGCCGGTGTCGCCCAGGGAGATGCCGGGCCGCGTCGGCGGGCCGTCCGGGTCGCCGGTGACGCTGAACGTGCCGCCGCAGGCCTGGGCGATCATGTCGAAGGCCAGGTTCTTCTCGAACGGGCTGCCCTCGCCGAAGCCTTTCACCTGGGCGTAGATGATGCCCGGGTTCAGCGCGCGGACCACGTCGTAGCCCAGGCCAAGCCGCTCGATCGCGCCGGGGGCGAAGTTCTCGATGCACACATCGGCCTGGCGCAGCATGTCCTTCACCAGAGCCAGGCCTTTGGGCGACTTCAGGTTGACGGTCATCGACCGCTTGTTGGCGTTGAAGACGTGGAAATAGTACGGGTCGTCGTCGGGCTGGCCGGGCCGCAGCCGGCGTCCGGGATCGCCCATCTTCGGGTTCTCGATCTTCACCACGTCGGCGCCGAGCCAGGCGAGGGCCTCGGTGCAGGAGGGGCCTGCCTCGAACTGGGTGAAATCGACGATCTTGACCCCGGAGAGAAACCCGACCGGCCGGACATTATCGAGCGCCATGGGAACGCCTCCCTCTCGTTTTGTTGCGCCGAGCGTGCCACATCCCCGACGGGACATCCAGGGCGGGACATCCAGGGCGGGACGGACCGTCCCCTGGCACAGTCCCCTGGCACAGCCCCCTGGCACAGTCCGCTGGCACAGTCCGCTGGCACAGTCCGCTGGCACAGTCCGCTGGCACAGTCCGCTGGCACAATCGGGATGGCGGGGATTTGATTTTCGTGATCGCGTGACTACCTCTCCGGAGCGTGAAGCCGCACGGCGCGAACGGAGAGAAGCGTGGACGAGACGGTCATCTACCACAACCCGAACTGCGGAACGTCGCGCAAGGTGCTGGGGATGCTGCGCGAATCGGGTACTGAACCGCGCGTCATCGAATATCTCAAGACCCCGCCGGACCGGGCGGGGTTGATCGACCTGCTGCACCGCATCGGCATGACGCCGCGCCAGATCCTGCGCCGCCGCGGCACGCCGTATGATGAGTTGGGGCTGGACGACGCGTCACTGCCCGACGATGCGCTGATCGACGCGATCCTGGCGCACCCGATCCTGATGGAGCGTCCGATCGTCGTCAGTCCGAAGGGCGCGCGCCTCTGCCGGCCGGCGGAGCTGGTGAAGGAATTGCTGGGATGACGATTCGATCGTCTCAAGAAATTGTTGTACGTATCAAACCAGCATTGTTCCGGTACAACAATGTAAAATTTCGCGTATCTTGGCAAAATTGGGGCAAATGTGGCGCCATGCTCGCGGAAAGTTTCTTTGCGCGCCGGGACTTAATCTCATAGAGCCACGACCTCATCACTAGTGAACGAGGAATGATCAACATGCCGTCTGCGCGACCGATCCTGATCGTTGAAGATGACCACGCGTTGCGACAGGCCTTGGCGGAGCAGTTTTCGGAAGAAGGTCTGTACCAGTCTTTCGAGGCGGCGACGCTGAAGGAAGCGGCGCAGTATCTCAACGCGGCTGACGCTCGATTCGACTCGATTATTCTGGACATCAACATGCCGGACGGCGACGGACGCGACTTCTGCGCGCAGATGCGCCGGCAGGGACATCGCATGCCGATCATCATGCTGACCGGCAACGCGAACGAGGAAGACATCGTCCAGGGCCTCAACTCCGGCGCGAACGACTACATCGCCAAGCCGTTCCGCGCTTCGGAACTGCTGGCCCGCGTCAACGCGCAGTTGCGTGCCTTCGACACCAGTGAGGACGCGGTCTTCACCATCGGGCCCTACACGTTCCGCCCGTCGGCCAAGCTGCTGCTGACCGCCGACCGCAAGCAGCGCATCCGGCTGACGACGAAAGAGGTCGCGATCCTGAAATTCCTCTACCGCACCAACGGGGAGATCGTGTCGCGCCAGGTGCTGCTGAACGAGGTCTGGGGCTACAACGCCGGCGTCACCACCCATACGCTGGAGACCCATATCTACCGCCTGCGCCAGAAGATCGAGGCCGACCCGAACAACTGCAAGCTGTTGCTGACGGCACCCGGCGGCTATCGCCTGAACGCCGCCCCGGTCGAGGAACCGGCGGCCGTCCCGGCCGGCGCGACCTGGTAGGGCCGTCCCCCGTCATGATCCGGCTTGACCGGGCCATGACGGGGGCTGGGTCCCGATGGGGCTGAACCTCGCGGGATCGATGGCGGCGCCGGTCGCGGACGAGTCGCCAGTGGCCGATCCATCACCATTCCGCTACACTCGGTCCACGGACGGCCGCCGTCCGGAACCGTCCCCGCTGGCCAGGCGCCAGGTCGGGGCGCAGCGACCGAGGCGCGAATGGTGATGACATCGGCCATGCAGTTCCCGCTGACCCGCCTGCGGCGGTTGCGGTCGAGCCCCGCGATGCGCGACCTGCTGCAGGAAAACACCGTCACGGTGAACGACCTGATCTACCCGATCTTCGTCGAGGAGGACCTCGACGACTTCGCCCCGGTCGACTCCATGCCGGAGGTGTTCCGCATCCCCGAACGCAAGCTGGACAAGGCGGTGCGGGAGATCGCGGCGGCCGGGATCAAGGCGGTCATGACCTTCGGCGTGTCGCACCACAAGGACGATATCGGCAGCGACGCCTGGAACCGCGACGGGCTGCTGGCCCGGATGATCAAGCGGGCGAAGGACGCGGCGCCGGACCTGATGGTGATCTCCGACACCTGCTTCTGCGAATACACCACGCATGGCCATTGCGGCGTGATCCACGACGGCGACGTCCACAACGACCACACGATCGAGAACCTGGGCCGGCAGTCGGTGGTGGCCGCCGAAGCCGGGGCGGACATGATCGCCCCCTCCTCCATGATGGACGGCCAGGTGGCGGCGATCCGCTCGGCGCTGGACGGGTCGGGCTTCGGCAACGTCCCGATCATGGCCTATTCGTCGAAATTCGCCTCGGCTTATTACGGCCCGTTCCGCGAGGCCGCCGGGTGCGAGTTGAAAGGCGATCGCAAGGCCTATCAGATGAACCCGATGAACGGACGCGAGGCGCTGCGGGAGTCGGCGATCGACGAGGCCGAGGGCGCCGACATGCTGATGGTCAAGCCCGGCCTGCCCTATCTGGACGTGCTGACCCAGATCCGCCAGCGCAGCCTGCTGCCCCTGGCGGTGTACCAGGTCAGCGGCGAGTATGCGATGATCAAGTTCGCCGCCCAGGCCGGCGCGATCGATGAGCATCGCATCGTGCGCGAGACCCTGGGCGCCTTCAAGCGCGCCGGCGCCGACCTGATCCTGACCTATTTCGCGATGGACATCGCTCGGCAAGGCTTCTGACGGTACGGAACCTGCATACCCGATCCCGTCATTTCGACACAGGAAACAAGAACGGAGCGGATATGGATCGGCGTGGCTTTCTCAAAACGGCCGCGGCCGTCGGTGGCGCGTTGGCGGCGCCTCGGCTGTCGCTGGCAGCGGATACAAAGGTGCTGCGGTTCGTGCCGCAAGCCAACCTGGCGAACCTCGATCCGATCTGGACCACGCAGTACGTGGTGCGCAACGCCTCCCTGCTGATCTGGGACACGCTGCTGGGCGTCGACGACCAGCTTACGCCGAAGCCGCAGATGGTCGAGTCCTGGGACGCGACGGCGGACAGCAAGACCTGGACGTTCAAGCTGCGCCCCGGCCTGAAGTTCCATGACGGGGAACCGGTGCTGGCCAAGGACGTCGTCGCCAGCATCAAGCGCTGGTGGGTGCGCGACGCGCCGATGGGCGTGCCGATCTCGAAGAAGACCGACGCGCTGGAAGCGGTGGACGACAAGACGTTCCGCTTCCGGCTGAACGCGCCCTACTCCAAGATGCTGTTCGCCCTGGGCAAGAGCAGCACGCCCGCTTTGTTCATCATGCCGGAGCGGATCGCCAGCACCGATCCGTTCAAGCAGATCAGCGAGTATGTCGGCTCCGGCCCGATGCGCTTCAGGAAGGACGAGTGGGTCCCCGGCGCGAAGGCGATCTTCGAGAAGTTCGACGGCTATGTCCCGCGCGACGAGAAGGCGAACTGGCTGTCGGGCGGCAAGCGGATCCATTTCGACCGGATCGAATGGCAGATCATCCCCGACGGTGCGACCGCCGGCGGCGCGCTGCAGAGCGGGGAGGTCGACTGGCTGGAAACCCCGCTGTCCGACCTCATCCCGCTGCTGCGCAAGAATGCCGACGTCGCGGTCGACATCGCCGATCCGTTGGGCAATATCGGTTCGTTCCGCATGAACCATCTCTACCCGCCCTTCAACGACGAACGGGCGCGGCGGGCGGTGCAGATCGCGCTGAGCCAGGAAGACTACATGGAGGCCGTGGTCGGCGACGACACCACGCTGTGGAAGACGCTGCCCAGCTATTTCACGCCGGGCACGCCGCTCTATACCGAGGAAGGCGGCCACTACCTGAAGGGCAAGCGCGACTACGACCAGGCCAAGAAGCTGCTGGCCGAGGCCGGCTACAAGGGTGAGCCGGTCAGCCTGCTGGTGGCGACCGATGTCGCGATCACCAAGGCGCAGGGCGACGTGACCGCCGACCTGCTGAAGCGGATCGGCATGAACGTGAAGTATGAAGCCCTGGACTGGGGCACCGTCGGCCAGCGCCGCGCGAGCAAGGAGCCGCCGGACAAGGGCGGCTGGAACATCTTCCACACCTGGCACGCCGGCGCCGACTGCGTGAACCCCGCGCCTTATACCGCCCTGGACTGCAGCGGTCCGACGGCATGGTTCGGCTGGCCGAAATCCGACCTGGTGCAGAGCAAGATCGAGGAATGGTATGCCGCCCCCGACCTCGCAACCGAAAAGAAGGTCATCGGCGAGCTCAACAAGGCCGGGATGGACTTCGTCATCTACGTGCCGACCGGCTTCTTCCGGCAATACCAGGCATGGCGCAAGAACCTCTCGGGTGTGACCAAAGCGCCATTCCCGGTCTTCTGGGACGTGACAAAGACGTAACGGCCCCCCCGTCACGACCGGAACGATACCCTTGGACGCAATCCCGACGCCCCGCCATGACAGGAGGGGCGCCGGGACAGACAGCGGCCGCGCGGGATCGTAGTTCGCCAAGGCCCGGCCCGACCGGGCCATCGCCCAAGGTCCCGGATGGCCGGTCGAGCCGAACCTTCCGGGTCCTGGGAGAGCGGGCAAGCCCGGCCCAAGCCCGGCCCAAGCCCGGCAATGATGCCGACATCCGGGCTTGCCGCTCCGACCTGGCGTCCATGGCCGCGCCTCCGCCATGCCGGACCGCCCCGCCATGACAGACCGCCGCCGTCGTGGCACACTGCCGGCGCCACCGCTGAACAGGCACACCGTCCATGACACCTGAAACGCTCGCCGCGCTGGAGCAGGCCAAGCAGGCAAAGACGCCGATCGTCCTGGCGACCCGGCTTCCGTCCGGCGAACAGCACCTCCTGCCCGACCCCTCCGCGCCCGAGGACCTGAACGCCGCCGCTCGGCGGGCGCTCGATCGCGACGAGAGCGGGACCGTCAAGGTCGGCGACACCGACTGGTTCCTGCAAGCCTACAACCCGCCGCTTCGTCTCGCCGTGGTCGGCGCCGTGCACATCGCCCAGGCGCTGGTGCCCTTCGCCGCGCCCTGCGGGTTCGCGGTCACCATCATCGACCCGCGGCGGTCCTTCGCCTCGGACGAACGCTTCCCCGGCGTCGCCATCTCCCACGACTGGCCCGACGAGGCGCTGGACGCCTTCGTCCCCGACAGTCGGACGGCGGTCGTCACCCTGACGCATGATCCGAAGCTGGACGACCCCGCGCTCGACCGAGCGCTGAAATCCCCGGCGTTCTATATCGGCGCCCTGGGCTCGCGCCGCACCCACGCGGCACGGCTGAAGCGGCTGCGGGACATGGGCCACACCGACAACAACCTGGCCCGCATCCGCGGCCCCGTGGGCCTCGACATCGAGGCGGTCACCGCGCCCGAGATCGCCCTGTCCATCATCGCCGAGATCGTCGCCGTCCGCCGCAACGCGCCCCTGCCGCCGAAACCGGCGCCATGAGGTTCGGCCCGGTCCCGCTGCGGGAAGCACGCGGCGCGATCATGGCGCATAGCCAGAGGGTCGGCGAACGCATGATCCGCAAGGGTTCGGTGCTGGACGATGCAGCCCTGGAGGCGTTGCGCGAGGCGGGCCGGACCGAGGTCATCTGCGCCGTGCTGGAACCCGGCGACGTGCCCGAAGACATCGCCGCGGACCGGATCGCCAACCCGCTGGTCGCGCCGCTGATCGCGCGATCGCGCGCGGCGACCGGCCGCGTGAACCTGTCGAGCGAGGTGCCAGGCCTGCTGCGGGTCGACGCCGCCCGCATCGACCGCCTGAACTCGATCGACGAATCGATCACCATCGGCACCCTGCCCGATTACGCCGTCGTCGCACCCAAGGACCTGGTGGCGACGATCAAGATCGTGCCGTTCTCGGTGCCCGGCAACGTGCTGAGCGTCGCCGAGGCGATCGTGCGGCGCGGCCCGTCCCTCCTGGCACTGCACCCGTTCCGGCACCTGCAGGTCGGTCTGGTGGTGACCGAACTGCCGGGCTTGAAGGAAAGCGTCACCGACAAGACGATCGCCATCACCGAAGGCCGGATCACTGCCCTGACCGGGTCGCTGCTGCCGCCGGTCCGCTGTCCGCATGAGGAAGAGGCGGTCGGGCGGGCGCTGGAATCGCGGGTGGGCGCGGGGGCCGACCTGCTGCTGGTGATCGGCGCCTCGGCCGTCGTGGACCGGCGCGACGTCGGTCCGGCGGGCATCGTCCGGGCGGGCGGGGAAATCCTGCATTTCGGCATGCCGGTCGACCCCGGCAACCTGATCTGCATCGGGCAGATCGGCACGCGGCCGGCGCTCGTCCTGCCCGGCTGCGCGCGCAGCCCCAGCCTGAACGGGATCGACTTCGTGCTGACCCGGCTGTTCGCCGGCCTGGCGGTTACGCCCCAGGACATCATGCGCATGGGCGTCGGCGGCTTGCTGAAAGAGATGGAGACGCGGCCGATGCCCCGGGAAAAAGCCCCCGGCACGCCGCGGTCCGGCGCGGCCCCGCGCAGCGCGCCCACGATCGCCGCCATCGTGCTGGCCGCCGGGCGGTCGCGGCGGATGGCACCGCACAACAAGTTGCTGGTCACCGACAAATCCGGCAAGGCCATGATCGCCCGCGTCGTCGACAACGTCCTGTCATCCCGCGCCCGGCCGATCCTGGTGGTGACCGGTCACCAGGCCGAACAGGTGGAGCAGGCGCTGGGCGGGCGACCGGTGCGGTACGTGCATGCGCCGGATTATGCCGAGGGGCTGGCCGCCAGCCTGAAAACCGGCATCGCCGCCGTGCCGCCGGAGTGTTCCGCCGCGATCGTCTGCCTGGGGGACATGCCGCTGGTGACGGGGCGGATGATCGATCGGCTGATCTCGATGTACGACGCCGATGAAGGACGGCTGATCGTCCTGCCGACGTTCCGCGGCAAGCAGGGCAACCCGATGCTGTGGGATCGGCGCTTTTTTCCGGAGATCCTTCAGATCTCGGGCGATTCCGGTGCGCGGTTCCTGATCGGCAAGCATGCCGAGGCGGTGGTCGAGGCCGAAATGGCCGACGACGGCGTGCTGCGGGACTTCGACACGACGGAGTCGCTGGCGACCTTGCCCAAAGGGATGCGGCCCGTCGGGGCGCTGTGAGCGGGCGGTGTGGCCGGGGGTAGCGTGACCGAGGGTAGCGTGACCGGGGGCGGTGTGACCGGCGGTTTCGGTTCGAAAAAGGGCTAGACCGATGTGCCGCTGGCTGCGATGGCCTGGGCGACCTTCTTGCGCTCCCGCTCTGCGACGCGCTTGTCGCGGGCCCGGCGGCGCAGCGCTTCGGTGAAGCTGATCCCAAACGCCTTGGCATAGGCCGAGACGGTGCGGTTTTCTTCG
>NZ_DASZTJ010000284.1:0-29751 GCF_035548235.1 Rhodopila sp. | reverse complement strand
TAGCCGACGCCGGCGGCGGCGATGCGGTATGGCGGCAGGCCGGTGATGTCCCGGCCGAACAGCGTCACGCGGCCGGACCGTGGCGGAGTCAGGCCGACAAGACTGCGCAGCGTCGTGGTCTTCCCGGCGCCGTTCCGACCCAGCAGCGTGGTGATTCGGCCCTCGGCGACGGTCAGGCCGACATCGTGCAGGATGTGACTCTTGCCGTAATAGGTGTTCAGGCCTTCGGCGGTCAGAGCGCTCATGGTCAGGCTTGTCCCAGATAGGCGGCCTGGACGACCGTGTTTTCGGCGATTTCGTTCGGCGTGCCCTCGGCCAGCAGCTTGCCTTCGGCCAGCACCGTGATCTTGTCCGCGAGGTTGAACACGACACGCATGTCATGCTCGATCAGGACGATCGTATAGGCGCTGTTCTTATGCAGCCGGCGGATCAAATTCGCGACGGCGTAGGTCTCGTGCTCGCCCATCCCGGCCGTGGGTTCGTCCAGCAGCAGCAGGCGCGGTTTCAGCGTCAGCGCGGTGGCGATTTCCGCCGAACGTTGGTCGCCGTGGGAGAGTTCGCCGACCAGCCGGTCCGCCTTGCCGGTCAAGCCGGTCAGGGTCAGCGCTTCCTCGATGCCGCGATCGATCTCCGCCTTGGCCGCGGCGCTGAGCCATAGGCGCGTGCGGACGTTCTGGGCGGATTCGACGCCGATCCGGACGTTTTCCCGCACCGTCAGTTCGGGAAAGATCTCGGTGATCTGAAAGGTGCGGGCCATGCCCATATAGACGCGCCCGGTAACGGGAACCTTGGTGACGACCTTGCCGTCGAACACGATGTCCCCGGCGGTCGGGGCGAAGAACCCCGAGATCATGTTGAAGAACGTCGTCTTGCCGGCGCCGTTCGGGCCGATGATCGCCCGCAGCTCGCCCGCCGCGACCTGCATCGAGACGTCGCTGACCGCGGTCAGGCTGCCGAACCGCTTGGTGACATTGCGGACATCCAGCATGGTCATTTCGCCGAACTCCTTTGCAGCATGCCCAGGAGGCCTCGGGGGAAGAAGAGGACGACCAGGATGAAGATCAGCCCGACGAACGACATCCAGTTCGTCGTCATGGAAGAGATGTAGTCCTGCAGCACCACGAACAGCGCCGCGCCGACCAGCGGTCCCCAGAAGGCGCGCATGCCGCCCATCACCGCCATGATCACGATCTCACCCGACAGGGAGTAGTGCAGCCCCATCGGGTCCGCGAAGTTGTTGAGCAGCGCATACAACGCGCCGGCCAGTGCGGTGAACGCGCAGGAGATGGAGAAGGACAGCCAGATATGCCGCTCGATCGGGATGCCGAGGAAGCGGGCACGCCGTTCGTTTTCCCGGATCGCCAGCAAGGTGCGGCCGAAGGGTGAGGCCAGGATCAACGCCTGCAGCAGGGTGGCGACACCGAAAACGGCCAGCAGGAAATAGTAGAAGAGCGTGTCGTTGTTGGCGATGTCGAGCTTGGTGAAGAACAGGTCGATCGGTGCGCGGGTGAAGCCGCGCAGCCCGTCATAGCCGCCGGTCAGGCTGTCCCAGCTGTAGGCGATATAGAAGACGATCTGGCCGAAGGCGACCGTCACCATGGCGAAATAGACGCCGCGGCGCCGGACGATCAGCTTGCCGAACACGGTGCCCGCGATCCCGCCCAGCAGCACGCCCGCCAGGATCGCCAGCGGTGTGCTCGGCGTCAGGTAGCGGAGCGTCAGCCCGGCCCCGTAGGCGCCAAGGCCGAAATAGGCCGCGTGCCCGAAGCTCATGACCCCGGTGAACCCGAGGAGTATGTTGAACGACATGGCCGCGAGGCCCAGCACCAGCACCCGGCCCGCCAGGGCGGTATACCCGCCCAGCGCGGGGAGCCAGAACGGGACTGTCAGCAACAGCGCCCAGATGATGGCGCCGGTCAGCCAGGGATAGCGCCCCGGCATCCTAGCGGACGCCGACACGGACCCGGTGTCGGCGGGCGCGTTCGCGGCCGGCGTGGTTTCCGTAGATACGCTCATATCAGCATTCCTTCCTCGCCCATCAGGCCGCGGGGACGGACGATGAGGACAAGGAGCATGATGACGTAAATCACCGCTTCACTGGCGGCGGGCCAGACGATGGCGGTCAGCGCGGCGGCTACGCCGATCAGCAGGCCGCCCATCAGCGTGCCCGTCAGGCTGCCGACGCCGCCGACGATGATGGCGATGAAGCTGGGCATCAGCAGGTCGTCGCCCATGTTGGGGTTCAGGCCGATCTGCCCCGCCGCCAGCACGCCGGCGAGGCCGGCCAGCAGGGAGCCGACGGCGAAGTTCATCGACCGCAGCATCCCCACGTTCACCCCCAGCGCCGACACCGTGTCCAGATCGAGCGTTCCTGCTCGGATCCGGATCCCGACCCGCGTGTAGCGCAGGAAGGCGAACAGCCCGAGGACCGCCAGGACGACGATCACCACCATGAAGACGCGATACCAGGTGATGAAGAACAGGTCCGCCGACAGCGGCGCCGACAGCGCGTCGGGGACGGTCAACGGCAGCCCGTTGGGGCCCCAGATGTAGCGGCATGCGTCCTGGATGACGAAAGCGAGGCCGAATGTCAGCAGCAGGCTGTAGACCGGATCGCGCGGATAGACCCGGCGGATCATCAGCCGCTCGACGATGAAGCCCAGCAGCGCCGTGATGATGGGGGACACGATCAGCGCCCCCCAGAACCCGATATAGGGCGTCAGGACAAACGCGATGTAGCCGCCCAGCGCCAGGAAATTGCCGTGGGCGAAGTTGATGACGCTGGACAGGTTCAGGATCAGCGACAGCCCAAGGGCCATCAGCACGTAGAACGTGCCGATGATGAGCCCGTTGGTCACGTTGAACAGGATGAGTTGGAGCATCGGCCCAATCCCTTTTGGTTGAGGGGATCAGGCGGGATGCACCATCTTGCACCCTGTCTGTTCGACCGAACCGGCGGCCTTTTCGCCAGGCACGACGGCGCTGACGGTGAACACGTCGTCCGGGCCGCCCTTGCCCGGCGGATGGGCGTCACCCACGAAGATGTTGGACATCAACTGGTGGTCGCCGGCGCGATAGACGATCTTGCCCGGCTGCAGGGCGATGTCCGGCGGCAGCTCCAGGCCCTCCATCGCCGTGGCCATCTTCACGCTGTCCACGGCCTTCGCCTTGGCGGCCGCCAGGCGGACGGAATGCACGGCGGTGAAGCCGAACCAATGGCGAGCGCTGGGGGTCTTGCCGGCGGCTTTGCGGAAATCGGCGACGAACTTGGCGACCTCCGGCACGTTCGGCTGGTCCCACCACCACTCCATCGCCCAGGTGCCGGCCTGCGCCTCCTTCGGCACCGCCTTGATGCTCTCCAGCTCGAACAGGGCGCCGCCCAGGGCCATTTCCTTCTGCATGCCGAATTGCACGAACTGCTTCATGCAGTCGATCTGCGCCAGGCCGCCCATATTGTTCAGCAGCACGTTCGGCTTATAGGCCTTGGCCTGGATCAGCGTGGCGGAGAATTCCGTGGTGTTGATCGGCAGCACCGCGGCCTGGAACTCGCCGCCGACGGCTTTCAGGTTCTTGACGAATGCATCCTGCAGCGTATGGCCATAGGCATAGTCAGGCGTAATGAAGTAGAATTTCTTGCCGAAGCGCTTGATCAGGTCGCCGGTGACGGCCGAAGCGTCCATCGACGTCGTGTTGCAGATGCGAAAGACGTTCCACTTGCAGTCCGTGCCGGTGATCGGATCCGTGTGGCCGCCGGGGACGATATGCAGCACCTTCGCCGCCGTCGTGACCTGTGACATGGCATAGGCGATGCCGGAATTGACGTCGCCGAAGATGACGTCGACCTTGTCCCGCTCGATCAGCTTGTGGGTCTTCTGCACGCCGGTGCCGACGTCGTTCGCCGAATCTTCCACCAGGAGCTGGACCGGTCGCCCTAGGATGCCGCCGGATTTGTTAATCAAATCAACAGCATATTTGGCACCTTCCACTTCGCTCGCGGCCAGGGCGGAGAGGATCCCGGTCAAGGGATCGACCATGCCGATCTTCACGGGCGTTTCACCGCGGGCGGAAATCAGCGGCGGCGCGGCGAGCGCCGGGATCAACAGGCTGGACTGGAGTAGACGGCGGCGACCCAGGCGGGGGCCGGATACGATCGACATAGACGCTCTCCCTGTTAGGCGGTGTGTTTGAGTCCGCTATTGAGGGGGAATGTATGCGTCGCGAATCGACACGTCGAGTGGGTTTTTTGTAATCATTTGACCGCATGCATGGAATCACGTTTCCCAATGGGACGAGTCACGGCGTCCGATGGGAACAGCGTCACCGATGCCTTGGCCATCACAGCCGTCGGTTGAAATGCCTTACGGAAGAAAACGCCTGGTAATGGTGAGCAGCGCTCGGCGATGTGTCACAACAAAGCGGGCGACCGGCCTGATCCGAAGGGTTGGGAGTATGACCAGCTTTATCGGGATCCTGAGACTGAAACGGAGATGATCGCTGATGAAAGTCAGGTTCGCCAAGGCAGAGGCGCGTTGTTCGCGCGTGCCTTTGAGAACGGCTCGACACAGCTCCATCGACATCTGTCGGAAAAACCGCGGCGCGATCAGATCGCGGACGAAATATCGGTTCGACTCCGGGTCATTCGGGAATCGTGAGATCAGCATGCGCGCATATATCTCGCGGCTGATCGCCATCCTTGGCGAGTAAGAGCTGCTGGACCGGTATATGCGCCATTTCGATAGCGACTCGGGTATATACGCGTTGTCGAAGCCCGCCCGGAACAATCGCATGAACAGGTCATCATCCTCGTAACCAGACAAGCGGTCGTCGAAACCGCCGACACTGCGAAACGCCCTGCGGGAAACAAGCGAAGCCGAAGGAAGAATGAACATGTCCTGGGCCAGGCATGTCATCAGGTTGCGCTTTGGATGAGTTAAAGCATGATGCTGCAAGACTTGCAGGATGACCGTACCGCCCTGCTCGTCGATTTCATCCAGGTCGCTGTACGACCAGCCCAGTTCCGTGGCGCGATTCTCGAGATACGGTTCCAGCAGCCTTTCGAGATGGTTTGGGTACCAGACATCGTCCTGATCGAGGAAAGCAATGAGATCCCCGCTCGCCTGATCGACGCCGCGGTTGCGCGCGGCCGATTGACCCGCGTTTGCCTGGTCGATCAGCCGAATGGGAAACTCCTCCGCCAGGCGCTGAACGATGGCCGAACCATCGTCCGTGGAACCATCGTTGACGACGATGACCTCGTCGGGCTGGCGGGTTTGGCGAAAAACGCTGCGCAGGGCTTCCTCGATGAACCGGCCCCCGTTGTACAACGGTATGACGACGGTGATCAGCAGCTCGCGCTGGCTTAGTCCGGGCGACGGACCTGGTCCCAGGTAGCGTTCCAGGAAATCCAGTTCCGCGAGGCAGTGGCTGATACGGGCATCGTCGTGGATAGCGAGAGCCTGGCGTGTCTCGGCGAGCTGATCGACCACGAACCGAGATGCGATCAATTCCCGCTGGTCCGGATGGGCATCCATCAGCTTGCGGGTGTAAGCGATTCGCCTCGTTGGAGCGGCCTGCTCCCCCGTCGAAACGCGCTTCTGCGTCAGGGGCACGTCAAGGAAGACGCTGTCGTATCCGGCATGAAGGAGTCGTGTGAAAACATCGTCCCCCACATAATTGCCCAAAGCTTCGTCGAAGCCGCCGATAGCCTCCAATGCGCGGCGGGCGATCAGTGAAGCCGGCAAAGGCACCTGCATGTCCTGACGGAGACAATCGGCGATGTCCGCCTTTGGATGGTCAGCCGGATCCAGCGTGGAGCGAACCAGGATCCGGCCCTTGCAATCGATCTCGTCGATATTGCCGTACGTCCAGCCCAAGGGGCGATGCCGGACGACCTGGAAAGGGCGGATCAAAGCATCCAGATGCGTGGGATACCAAAGATTGCCCCGGTCCAGCAGCGCTATCAGGTCGCCGCGGGCATGGCGGACACCGAAATTGCGTGGGCCGGATTTGTCCTCCCTTGGTTGAGTTACCAACGTGATGGGGTGGCGTTCAGCCAGCTTTCGGACGATGTCAGGACCTTTATCGGTTGAGCACATGTCGACGACGATGACTTCGCTGACCGGCCTCGTCTGCTGAAACACCGAAAGCAGCGCCGCTTCGACCGTACTGGCATCGTTATGAATTGTCATGACGACTGTTACGGTCAGGGCATCGTGGGAAAGGGAGGTCGGGCGGATGTCCTCAAGGGAACAATTGATGTCGGTATTGCCAACCGTGAGTTCATCGGAGTCCAAAGGCATTTGTTCCAAGCTTGATATGAGATGGGATCCCGGGGATGCCTTTATAGGAAAGCCGACCGTAACTTCCGTCACCATGTTCGTCCCTTACCATACGGCCATGTATGAATACCAGGGTACCCCGACTGGGACCGAATCGGTCGAGGAAAGTGAGGAGGGAGCCTCCTTCGATTGCGGGTCCGACAACGCCGTACCACTGTCAGTGACTACCATAGGTTGCAGGGACTCGCAGATGGATCGAATGACCTGTCTTCCGGCGTCGGCGGACCGCTCCCACCGGATCCAGGAGGTCGCCACCGGCTATAACCCGGTGGCGCCGAAGGTGGCCGGATCGGCTTTCAGAAATCAGCGAGCCGCATCATCCGCCCCGGGGGCCAAATTTCGATCGCCCTTTCCGATCGCCGCTATTGCTTTGACTGCTTCAAGCCTTGGACGACACCGGAGATCTTCTGGAGGCCCACGCACGGAGACTGACGCGGCACAGCATCAGAACTGCCTTCACCCACTTGGCCTATTCGGCCGTGGTAGGGCCCCAACTGGGCTGGGGGCCACGGCCGGCGGCACCACCCGTCCTGCTAGACCCATTCGAGGCGGTCGCGTCATTCCGCGAAGATGCCGAATACACAGACTTTCACGCCTGGCATTTTTTGCCGTTCCGCTTTGAGCTGGCGATTCCGGAACTCGGCCTGCTTGGGCTCTCGGACAGGGATGTTGAGAAACTTGAAGGCCCCGAGGGCTTCGAGTTCTTCGGCCTTCTCCGCCGGGGACCCGAAACAGCTCTGAGCACTGACGTCCTGCAAGAAAGGCGCAGGCATCTACTCGTTCAGCAGTTGGCTGAAGTCGGAGAGCAGGTGGATTTCATGCTTGGCGAGTATCGCTGAGGGTATCGACGGCGATCGATACCCTCAGGCGATTACTCAGGTGTAGCTGATCTTTCCGGCCAGCGCGCTCGTGCTCGTCAGATCGGAGAAGGTGATCTTCGTATTGTCCGAGAGCGTCAGCATGACCCCCGACGAACCCACCACGGCCGAGTTCAAAAGGCTCTGGGCCGATTGCGATGGGTCGTAGCCGACCAGGAACAGGCTGTCATTGGAATTGAAGCCGGTAATCGTGTCGGACGCGCCACCTCCGATCGAGGTGCTTGCGGCAAAGAACGCGAGCGAGTTCGCGCCCCCGCCGGTGAGGAACAGATCGGAGCCCGAACCGCCGAACAGGGTCTCGTTCGCATTCGATGCGGTGCCGTTGAGCGTTTCGCTGCCCGTACCGGCGACCATTGTCAGGCCACCGCTGCTGCCGGTGGTCGTCACGTTATAGGTGACGTTCGAGCCGGAGCTGCCGAAGAGCGTCGTGCCGCCCGAACCGTCGCTGCCGGTGATCGTCAGGTTGCTGTCTGCGCTTGGTGCGATGACCCCGCCGCCACCGCCAAGGGTGATCGAGCCGCTTGTCGCACCGACCAGCGTTGCAGTGCCGGCCCCGCCAACGAAGGCCAGGGGACCCGAACCGCCGAAGACGAGGGGGTTGGCGTCGCCGGTCGCGGTGACAGTCTCAGGGCCGGAACCGCCAACGATGGTTGCGTTGGAGCCGGATACCGCAACGTTGCTGGATCCGCTGCCGCCAAACACCAAGTCGCTGGACCCGGCCGCCGTGACGGAGGCGTTTGCCCCAAACGAGGCAATGGTCGCGGCGTCGCCCTGGGCATCGACATTGAACTGGGAACCGCCCAAGGTGTTTCCGAACACCACGTCGGACGAGCCCGAGACAGTAACCGTCGCCCCGCCCTGGCCCGCCGCCAGGGTCTCGCTCGCCCCGCCGAGCGTGGCTACCAAGCTGTCGCTACCGCCCAGGATACCGTCGCCGGACCCGGTCGCATTCACGGTGCTTGAGCCGACCGGCGCCACCACCAGAACGTTATCGCCGGACGCCGACACGCTGGTCCCGGGGCCAGAGCTGTTGGCAACGACCACGCCGCTTCCGGATGCGTTGATGGTGCCCGTACCGTTGCCGAACACGACACCGCCGTCGACGTCGATATCGTACGTGCCGGACGCCGTGACCGTGCTCGGCCCCAACGACGCGACCGAGGAATTCCCGGACACATTGAAAACACCGCCGACGCTGCCGGCGACGATTGCGACATTCGAACCCGTCAGGGTCGGCGCCGTGGAGGACGCAACCCCGACGGCCTTGTAGCCGGAGGGGATGGAAGCGTCGACGGATCCGCTGCCGGTGATGACAAGCTCTGCGGTGGTGGAGGGCGGCGTGGTCGTCGCTCCGGGGAGAGACGTGACCGACCCGCTGGCCGATATAGGAGTAACTGTAATCCCACCTGCAATCGTAGATAGTGCGTAACCGATCGCTGAAGCGAGATTGTTGACACCTGAACCAATCGTAACTGCCTGTCCAGACGACCCGGGGATTGTAATCGTGGCCATAGCCCTCTCCGTTACGCGTCGAAACCCAGGCGCCCTAGCGCCTCGCTTGAGGTAGCTTCTATCGGGTTTCGCCGGGTTTGAGCAATCTTTTTCTTTTCGTTTTTGGGAAGTGTGCCGATCCGATCCGATCACGCTTGCGCAAACGCAGCATCGTACCGCCTACCATCTCCAGACGATCCTTGCGCGCACCGCCGCCCAAACCCCCCACCGCAGAATCGTTCCGGAGGCGCCGCCAATATCCGGATTTGCCAAGAATACCAATGCATGCAGCCCAGGAGAGGGCAATGTACGGAAGCAGATCGTTGCCAATCGCGGCCGTAACCATCGCGTCCCTTGGCGAGCGGCGGGCCGACTCTGGCGTAACCTTTTGCAATCAAGCCGGCGCCGACCAGACTGCCGACAAGGGCAAGGCAGGACTGTCACAGAAGTTAAACGAGATCGCCGGCCAGTAATTGATTTGCCGATAAGCAATAATATCGAAGAGGCGATACCATTCTGCTACAGTAATACTTTCTGTATCAAAAATGCTGCAACGCAGCACGCCCCGCGCGCGTCCAACTTTCTTATTCGTCGCGGATACTAAATGAACCCATACGCATGAAAGATTAACATGCTGGCCATCTGGCCGTAATTACCCCATCCAAATCTCTGAGACTCGTCCCGCTCAAAGCGACTTCTTTTTTGCACGATGCCGTCCCGATAGAGGAGACGGGCCTAGCGCCCCCGGAACGCCGGTCGCCGCTTCTCCATGAAGGCGCGCCGACCCTCGATGTAGTCCTCGCTCTCGAAGCAAGCGGTCACCAGCCGCGCGCACAGAGCGGCATCGTAATCGGGACCCTTCAGCAATTCTCCCACGGTCCGCTTCAGCGTGTTGATCGTCATCGGCGCATTGTCGGCGATTGTGGCACAATAACCACGCGTGTACGTCTCCAGCTCCGCCACCGGCACCACCCGATTCACCAGGCCCATCGTCAGCGCCTCCGCCGCGGTGAAATGCCGCGCGGTATAGAAAATCTCCTTGGTGAAGGACGGCCCGACGACCTCCATCAGTTTCTTCACCCCCGGCGCGCCGTAGCCAAGGCCAAGCCTGGAGGCGGGGATGCCGAAGCGGGCGGACTCCGATGCGATGCGCAGGTCGCATTCCAGCGCGATCCCCATCCCGCCGCCGATACACCAGCCGTTGATCATGGCGATCGTCGGCTTGCCGCAGTTGATAAGTCGGGCACTCGCCTCGTCCGAAACGCGGTCGTAGTTCCTGTTCCCCTCCCCGGACGCGCGCTGCGCCTCGAATTCCGAAATGTCCGCGCCGGACACGAAGGCCTGGTCGCCGGCACCCTTCAGCACCACGACACGCACGGCCGGGTCCTTTTCGAAGTGGTCGATGATCTCGGGAATTGCCGCCCACATATCCAGCGACACCGCGTTGCGCCGGGCCGGCTTGTTGAAGATCATCCAGCCGATCGCGCCATCGATCTCGGCGATCATGTTCTCGGTGTTCAGTTTCAGGCTGGCGCGGGCGGTCATTCTCTCTCTCCTTCCGGTCCGGGTATGGGGTGATCGTTCCGGACCTCGTTCCCCTAGGCCGCATATCGTCGGGTGGCGCATCGGCGCGCAAGAGGGTTTCCGAGACTCACTTATATAAAGGAGTCAGCGGCGCGGATCGGTTGACGGGTCAGTTGCCGGGGGCGGCGGGACCATGATCGCCGCTGGCCCGATACACGGCATCCCGCCGTCCCGGCGATAGAGGATGCCGATCGGACGGCTCGGTCTCGTCGCCACCGGCCAAACGCCGTCTGCCCGCCGGCAAGATGGCCGGGACGGCGATGCCCGCATGGACGGATGTATCGCAAAGCCCGCGACGCCTGACGCCGCCGCGGTTCGCCGTGACAGTGTGACACCGTCCCCCGCCTTTCGACGAGAACGCCGCGACGGCTGCGAAACCGACGCCATGCGCCGGCGGGATCAGAGCAGGAAGACGCCCATCCCGATCAGGATGAGAGCCACGACGACGACCGAAAAGACCATCGCGGAGGTGAAGCCTGACCACATCCGCTGCCGATCTTCGGTCAGCGCCTCCATCGTTTCAGGTCCATCGTACCGAGCAATCCCATGGTCGGCCATTCGTCTATCACCCAAGAAATCCGTTGCGTGTTCTTATGGCAAGGCGCCCGGCTTGGGCAAGGGGTTCGCCAGCCAGGCCGTCGGGTCGGGCCGCGCGCCGCCGCCGGTGACCAGCGCGGCCAGGGCGGCAGGATAGAGCGCGTTCTCCATGCGCAGCACGCGGGCGGCGAGGACATCCGCGTTGTCGTCCGGCAAAACCGGCACCGCGGCCTGCGCCAGGATCGGTCCCGCGTCCATGTCCTCGGTTACCAGGTGGACGGTGCAGCCATGCAGCTTCGCCCCGGCATCCAGCGCGCGTTCATGCGTGTGCAGGCCGGGAAAGGCGGGCAGCAGACTGGGATGGATGTTCAGCATGCGGCCTCGCCAGGCATTCACCAGGAAAGGGGTCAGCAGCCGCATATACCCGGCAAGGCAGACATACTCGACCCCGGCGTCCCGCAGCCTGGCATCGATCGCCGCCTCATGCGCCGGCCGATCGCCCCGGAAGCTTCGATGATCGATCGCCTCCGCCGGAATCCCGGCCGCCCGGGCGATCTCCAGGCCGGGGGCGGCGGGATTGTTCGACAGCACCAGCGCGATGCGGGCCGGATAGCCCGGATCGGCCGCCGCCGCGACCAGCGCGGCCATGTTGGTGCCCCGGCCGCTGATCAGCACCGCGACCCGCTTGCGGGCGTCGGTCATGGCGCGAGCCAACCTTCCGGCGGATCGATCGTGACGCTGGCGGAACCTGGCGCCGCCTCGATCCGGCCGAGCGGGTGGACGGTTTCGCCCTGGTCGTGCAGCAAGCGAGTGGCGGCCTCGGCGTCGGAAACGATGACCGCCATGCCGATCCCACAGTTGAAGACGCGCAGCATCTCGGCCGGCGCGACGCGTCCGGTGGCGGCCAGCCAGCGGAACACCGGCGGCATCGGCCAGTCCGCGCGCAGCGCCGCCCGCGTGCCGTCCGGCAGCGCTCTGGGCAGGTTGCCGGGCAGGCCCCCGCCGGTGATGTGCGCCGCCCCTTTCAGCAGCCCCGCCCGGTGCAGCGCCAGCAGGGCGCGCGCATAGATCCGCGTCGGCGTCATCAGTGCCTGCCCCAGGCTTTGGTCCGGCGCGAAAGGCGCGGCGTCCCCCCAACCCAGCCCGGCAGTGCTCACGACCCGGCGAACCAGGGAGAACCCGTTGGAATGCACCCCCGAACTGGCAAGCCCCAACACCGCGTCGCCCGGCGCCACCCCGGCCGGCAGCAGCCGCGTCCGCTCCGCCGCCCCGACCGCGAAGCCCGCCAGGTCGTAGTCGCCGGCGGCGTACATGCCCGGCATCTCCGCCGTCTCGCCGCCGACCAGCGCGCAGCCGGCCTGGCGGCAGCCGTCGGCGATGCCGGCGATCACCTGCCGGGCCTGATCGACCGACAGGTGTCCGGTGGCAAAATAATCCAGGAAAAACAATGGCTCGGCACCCTGGACGATCAGATCGTTGACGCACATTGCCACCAGGTCGATGCCAACGCCGCCATGCAATCCGGTCTCGATGGCGATCTTCAGCTTGGTGCCGACGCCATCGGTGGTGGACACCAGCACCGGATCGGCGAATCCCGCCGCCTTCAGGTCGAACAGCGCGCCGAAGCCGCCCAGGCCACCCATGACGCCGGCGCGTCCGGTTGCCTTGGCCAGCGGCTTGATCGCCTCCACCAGGGCGTCGCCCGCGTCGATATCGACGCCGGAGGCATGGTAGCTGAGGCCATCGGCGGCTGCCGTCACGGCTGGTCGGCGATGGTGTTCGGTTTGGTGATCGGGACCGGTCATGACAAATCCCTATATCGCGAAGCCCCAGCCCCACAACAGCCGCACAAACGCGCTATGGTCAAAGATGGCGGTCCCGGTGCGGAATCGTCCTGAAAGGCGGACGAAGCGGATGTTCGGATGGTACGGCATGATGCCGGCGGGCGATACCGGAGGAGACGATGCCTGAAGCTCCGGCGCCTCGGCCCGGCATGGCGGCGATCCTGTTCACGCTGCCCAACCTGATCACGTTCGGCCGGATCTGCGCCGTCCCCCTCGCCTTCTGGGCGCTGCTGCGGCATCGGATGGACGAGGCGTTCGTGATCTTCGTCGCCGCCGGACTGTCGGATGCACTCGACGGCTGGCTGGCGCGCCGGCGCGGGGGCGGCAACCTCCTGGGCGCCGTGATGGACCCCGTCGCCGACAAGGCGCTGCTGGTGACGATGTATATCAGCCTGGCCGCCGTGGACGTGCTGCCCGACTGGCTGGCGATCCTGGTCGTGTTCCGCGACCTGGTGATCGTCGGCGGCATCCTGCTGATGGCGGTGCTGGGACATGAGATCACCATCCAGCCTCTCTATATATCGAAGCTGAACACCGTGCTGCAGATCCTGCTGGTCGCCGTCAGCCTGCTGGAGAGCGGATTCGGGCTGGGCATCCCCATCCTGACAGTCGTATTGATCTGGTGCGTCGCTGTGACGACCCTGGCCTCGGGCACGGCGTATGTCTGGAATGCCGCGCGTGGAGAGTAAAGTGCCTCCGGACGATCAGAAACCGCTGCCGGACCAGCACGTGGAGCAGCCGGCTCCCGTCTACCACGCGACGCGGGTCCAACGGTTCGCGCTGATCATCGGCCTGCTGATCGCGCTCTGGCTGGCGCTGCAGCTGTTCGCCTCGGTGCTGGCGCCGTTCGTGGCGGCGGCGGTGATCGCCTATGCGCTCGATCCGCCGACGACGATGCTGTCCCGGCTGGGCGTGCGGCGCGGTGCGGCGGCGGTGATCATGATGTTCGCCCTCGTCGCCTCGGCGCTGATGTTCGCGCTGTTGCTGTATCCGCTGGTGATCGGCCAGATCGGTTTGCTGGTGAACCGGATCCCGCAATACGCCACCCTGCTGCAAGGCTGGGCGCGGGAGGTGCTGACCGACCTGCAGGACAATTTCGGCACCGAAGTCGTCAACGACAAGCTGCGTGACGTCGTCAGCGGCCAAGCCGGCTCGATGCTGAGCATCCTGCTGTCCACCGTCACGAGCCTGATCGGCAGCGGGTTCGCCATCTTCAACCTGTTGTCGCTGATGGTCGTGACCCCCGTCGTCGGCTTCTACCTGCTGCGCGACTGGCCCAACATCGTGCGGATGGTCGATTCCTGGCTGCCCTACCGCTATCGGGGGGTGATCCGGGCGCAGGCGCGGGAGGTCGATCGGATCCTGTCGGCCTGGGTGCGCGGACAGGCGCTGTGCTGCGTGCTGCTGGCACTCTATTACGCCGTCGCGCTGACGATCGCGGGATTGGACCTGGGTCTGATCGTCGGGTTGGCGGCCGGTCTCCTGTCCTTCATCCCCTATGTCGGCTCGATCACCGGCGGCGTCACCGCGCTGGCCCTGGCGATGGCGCAGTTCCCGCAATGGCGCGGCGTGATCGTCGTCGCGGCGGTGCTGGCGATCGGCCAGATCCTGGAAGGTTACGTCATCTATCCGCGCTTCCTGGGCGACAGGGTCGAATTGCCGGCCGTCTGGGTCATCTTCGCCCTGTTCGCCGGCGGCGCCGCGTTCGGCTTCCTGGGCGTGATGCTCGCCGTTCCGGTGGCGGCGACCATCGGCGTGTTGTGCCGGTTCTGGCTGCGCCGCTACCTCGCCAGCCCGCTCTACCTGGACCCCCCATCGACGTGACCGAGCAGGACCAACTGCCGCTGCCGTTCCAGAACCGGCCGGACTACGATCCCGCCGACTTCGTCCCCGCGTCATCCAACGACGCCGCCCTGCGCTGGCTCGCTCGGGACGACTGGCCGGACCGGCGGCTGGCGCTGTGGGGGCCGGAGGGCTGCGGCAAGACCCACCTTCTGCACATCTGGACCCAACGCCACGCCGGCACGCTGCTGGATGGACGCACATTGGCGGACCTGAGCGGCCTGCCGGACGGCGGCTGCCTGGCGCTGGACGACGCGGACCAGGTGCGAGACCCGGAACTGCTGCTGCACCTGTTGAACACCGCCAGGGACCGTGGCCTGAAACTCCTGCTCGCCGCCCGGTCCGCCCCGGCGCGCTGGCCGGTCAGCCTGCCCGACCTGTCAAGCCGGTTGCGAGCCATCAATGCGGTCGAGATCGACGGTCCGGACGATACGCTGCTGCAGATGCTGCTGGTCCGGGCGTTGGCGGTCCGGCAGCTGGATGTGGCGGAAACGGCGCGGACATGGCTGCTGCGGCACACGCCGCGCACTGCCTCCGGCGTGCAGGAGGCAGTGCGGCGCCTGGACATGGAAAGCCTCCAGCAGCACAAACCGATCACCAGGGCCTTCGCCGCGCGGGTCTTGGGCACGCCGGAGGCCGATTTTTCGGATGACGTCTCCCCACGTGAAGATTCGATGTCGCGCCCGGAACACTCGCCCAAATTATTGGATGGTCTGTAGACTGCCCTGACTTCGAAGGGACGGCAGCATGGCGACCAAGCAGGATGTGACCCGACTGACCGCGATGACGATGACCTCGCTCGAGCCCCCGCGGGAGGAGCAAGTCGTCCATCACCCCGCCCCTGCCAATCCCCTGGACAGCCCGACGCGTTTCATCAATCGCGAATTGTCGTGGCTCGACTTCAACCACCGAGTCCTGGAAGAGGCCGAGAATGTCCGCCATCCGCTGCTGGAGCGGCTGCGCTTCCTGTCCATCAGCGCGTCGAACCTGGACGAATTCTACTCCGTGCGCGTCGCCGGCCTGATCGGGCAGGCGAAGGCGGAAGCGACGGTGACCTCGGCCGACGGGCGCACCGCGGCCCAGCAGCTTACGGTGATCAAGCAGCGGGCCGAGGAACTGCTGGCCGACCAGCAGCGGATCCTGCACGACCTGTTGGGGTTGATGCGCGGCGCCGGGATCGCCCTGTGCGCGACGGATTCCCTGACCGAGGCGGACAAGGCCTGGCTGGAAGCCTGGTTCATGGAGCGGGTATTCCCCGTCATCACGCCGCTGGCCGTCGATCCGGCCCACCCGTTCCCGTTCATCCAGAATTTCGGCCTGGTGCTCGCCCTGCTGCTGACCCGGGAAGAAGATGGCCAGGGCATGCGCGGCCTGCTGCCGCTGTCCAGCCAGGTGGAGCGCTTCATCCGCCTGCCCGCCACCGCCGAGGACGCGCCGATCCGCTTCATCCTGCTGGAAGACATCGTCGTTCTGTTCCTGGACCGGGTCTTTCCCGGCTTCCGCCTCAGCGGCCACGGCATGTTCCGCCTGATCCGCGATACCGACGTGGAGTTCGAGGAAGAGGCCGAAGACCTCGTCCGTTCCTATGAGACCGCGCTGAAGCGCCGCCGCCGCGGCGTCGCCATCCACCTGGAACTGGCCGAGGGGATGCCGGCGGAACTGCGTGAGCTGGTCGTGGATGAGCTGAACGTGGCGCCGGACGAGATTCATGAGGGCCAGCGGATGCTCGCCCTGGCCGACACCAAGCAGATGATCGTCGATGACCGGCACGACCTGCTGTTCCCGCCCTATACGCCGCGCTTCCCGGAACGCATCCGCGACTTCGGCGGCGACTGCTTCGCGGCGATCCGCGCCAAGGACATCATCGTCCACCATCCGTACGAGAGCTTCGACGTCGTGGTGCAGTTCCTGCGGCAGGCGGCCCAGGACCCGGCGGTCATCTCCATCAAGCAGACGCTGTACCGCACCAGCCGCGACAGCACGATCGTCAATGCGCTGATCGAGGCGGCCGAGGCCGGCAAGTCGGTCACCGCCATGGTGGAATTGCGGGCACGCTTCGATGAGGAAGCGAACATCCGTCTCGCCCGCCGGATGGAGGCGGCCGGCGTGCAGGTCGTGTTCGGCTTCACCGGCCTGAAGACCCATGCCAAGCTGTCCCTCGTCGCTCGGCGTGAAGCCGGGGCGATCCGGTCCTATGCGCATTTCGGCACAGGCAACTACCATCCGATCACCGCGCGCATCTACACCGACCTGAGCTTCTTCACCTCCGACCCTGCCCTCACCCGCGATTCCGCGCGCCTGTTCAACTTCATGACCGGCTACGCGCGGCCCGAGACGATGGATGAGCTGGGGTTCAGCCCCCTGACCACCCGCACCCGGCTGCTGGAGCTGATCCAGCGCGAGATCGGCTTCGCGCAGGCCGGCAAGCCCGCGACGATCTGGCTGAAGATGAACAGCCTGACGGACGTTCAGCTCATCGACGCGCTCTATGCCGCCTCCAACGCCGGCGTGCACGTGATGGCCGTGGTGCGCGGCATCTGCTGCCTGCGGCCCGGCGTCCCCGGCATGTCGGAGAACATCCGCGTGAAGTCCATCGTCGGCCGGTTCCTGGAGCATGGGCGCATCATCGTCTTCGGCAACGGCCACGCCCTGCCGCACCGGGAGGCGCTGGTGTTCATCAGCTCCGCCGACTGGATGGAACGCAACATGGACTGGCGGGTCGAGACCTTGGTGCCGATCCACAATCCGACCGTCCATACCCAGGTGCTGGATCAGATCATGGTGATCAACCTGAAGGACACGCTGCAATCCTGGGAACTGAACGCATCCGGCGTGTGGCAGCGGCTGGCGCCGGGCCGGCGGCCGGTCTCGGCGCATGAATATTTCATGACCAACCCCTCCCTGTCCGGCCGGGGCACGGCATTGCACGGCCCGGCTTCCGTCGCCGGTGTGCCGTCCCCGGTTGCCGGCGTGACGTCGGTGGGGCTAACACGACGGCGCCAGGATCGCGTCAATCAGGACTAACGCCAGGGACCCTTCGATGTCGTCGACCGCATCCCAGTCTCTGCCGCGGTGCGGCGTCGTCGACCTCGGGTCCAACTCGGTCCGCCTGGTCGTTTACGAAGGCCACACCCGCAATCCCGTCTCGATCTTCAACGAGAAGGCGGTGCTGCGCCTGGGCAGCGGCCTGCAGACGACAGGCCACCTCAATGAAGAGGGCATGAACCAGGCGTTGACGGTCATGCATCGCTATTACCTGATCGCGCGTGCCATGGGCGTCACGCCGTTCGAGGTGCTGGCGACCGCCGCCGTCCGCGACGCGACCAACGGTCCGGAATTCGTCGAGACGCTGCAGGCGCGCATGCCGGGCGTGCCGATCAGCATCCTCTCGGGCGCCGAGGAGGCGGCCTATTCTGCGGACGGCGTGCTGTGCGGGATCCCCACGGCCAATGGCGTGCTGGCCGATATCGGCGGCGGATCGATGGAGCTGGTCCGGCTGGTCGACGGCAAGCGCGGTGCGTCGCAAACGTTGCGCCTGGGCGTCATCCGCCTTTCAGAACGATCCGGTGGCGACCTGATCCGGGCGCGGTCCGTGGCCGAGGAGGATTTGCGGAGCGTCCCGTGGGTGGACCAGGTTTCCGATGGCGACCTGTACCTGGTGGGGGGTGCCTGGCGTGCCCTGGCGCGCATCCATCTGCTGCAGACGGGCTATCCGCTGCAGATGGTCCATCATTACGTCATCAGCCGGGAGGAGGCACGGGACCTGGCGGGCCTGATCTCCTCCGCGCCCCGGAAAGTGCTGGAACGACTGCCCGGCGCACCACGCCGGCGCATCGACGACCTGCCGTTCGCCGCCGTGGTGCTGCGTCGGCTGCTGCGCGCGGCCAATGTGCGCCGGGTCGTGTTCAGCGCCAGCGGCCTGCGGGAAGGATGGTTCATGCGCCGGATGCCGGAGGCGATCCGCTTGCAGGACCCGCTGCTGAGCGCGGCGCAGGAACTGGCCGACCGTCATGGCCGCGACCCGTCCCTGCCGCCGGCCCTGGTCTCCTGGACCGGCCCGCTGTTCGGGCGGGAGACGCTGACCGAGGCGAAGTTGCGGGAGGCCGCGTGCTGGGTGTCGGACATCGGCAGCCACGACCATCCGGAATTCCGCGCCGAACAGGCCTTTCTGCGCGTGCTGCGGCAGCCGGGGATCGGGCTGGACCATCATGCCCGAGCGTTTTTGGCCCTGGCGGTGGCCATCCGGTACGAGGCGGACCTGGACGCGCCGTACCTGGCGCCCGCTCGGATGCTACTGGACCTGAGTGCGGCGAAGCGGGCCGAGGTGTTGGGGACGGCGCTGCGCCTGGCCTACACGCTGTCAGCCGGGACGAAGAACCTGTTGGCCGGAACGCGCCTGCGCGTGCAAGGACCAACGCTGGTGCTGCATCTGCGCGCGGATAGCGGGGTGTTTGCCGGCGAGAGCGTCCTTCGCCGCCTGGAGCGGTTGGCACAGGCGCTGGGGCTGGGCGCGGCGACGGAAGAGGGCTTCGTCTCGGCTGCGGATTGACCGCTGCCGGCGCCTGCTTCAGGCCTGGTTTCCCATTGGGGCGGCCCCGATCCTCGTCATGGTCCGGCTTGGCCGGCCCATCCCTCGCCCGGGAAAAAAGATGGCCCGGTCAAGCCGGGCCATGACGAAACGACGAACCTTGCGTGACCGTCAGTTCGCGGCGTCGCCCGCCGCTTTGCGGGCCGCCGTCACCGCCTCGCGGGCGGCGCGTGCCATCAGGCCGCTGTCGTTGGCGATGGTGGTGAACTGGAAGCCCATCTTGATCATCCGTGCGGCATAGGCGGCCGATCCGTTGTGCAGGCCGGCGAACTTGCCATGCTTCTTGCAGGCCGCCAGCAGCTTTTCATAGATGCCGAGGATGACCGGCTCCTCGCGGTCGAGGATCGGGATCATGCCCAGCGACAGGCCCATGTCGGACGGCCCGATATAGATGCCGGAGATGCCGGGGACGCTCAGGATCTCATCGATGTTGTCGATGCCGGCCTGCGTCTCGATCATCGGGATCACCAGGATCTCGTCGTTGGCGGTCGCCTGGTAGTTGCTCGCCTCGCCGTACATGGCGGCGCGGATCGGACCGTTGCTGCGCTTGCCCTTCGGCGGATACAGGCACGCATCGGCCAGGGCCACCGCCTCGGCGCGGTTGTTGACCATCGGGCAGATGATGCCCATCGCGCCGCCGTCGAGGCACTTGCCGATGATGCCCGGCTCGTTCCACGGCACGCGGACCAGCGGGGTGACAGGGTGCGCCTGCATCGCCTGGAAGCACTGCACCATGGACTGGTAGTCCTGCACGCCGTGCTGCATATCGACGGTCACACTGTCCCAACCGCACTGGGCCATGACCTCGGCTGAGAACCCTGATGGAATGGCGAGCCAACCATTGACCGCGGCCTTGCCGCTGGCCAGACGCGCCTTGAGCTTATTGGACATGGAAACGTTTCCCGAAGAATGTCATGGGGAGCCGCACGCTAGGCCGGACCGTCGGGAGCGTCAACGCGGGGGAGCGCGCCGCCGCGACGGGAAGGGTCACGTGCCTGGTATCAAATGACACCATCCTCCCGCAGCCGTTCCATCTCCGCTTTCGAGAGTCCCAGGCGTTCCCCATAGATTTCGTCATTATGCGCCCCCAGCGGAGCGCCTGTCCATTTCACCTGGCCCGGGGTCTCGGTCAGCTTGGGTACCAGGTTCGGGATCGCCAGCGGCCCGACCCGCGGGTCCTCGATCCGCAGAATGTTGCCCCGCGCGGCGTATTGCGGGTCCTCGAAGATCTCGTCGACGGAATACACGGGACCGCACGGCACCTGCCCGGCCTCGCACAGCTTCAGCAACTCGGCCCGCGGCAGCGTCGCGGTCCAGGCGGCGACTGTCTCGTCCACTTTCGGCCGGTCCCGCTCTCGCGCCGCCAGCGTCCCCCAGGCGTCCTGTCCGGCCAGCTCGGGACGGCCCATCGCCTCCGCCAAGCGCGCGAAGATCTTGTCGTTGGTGCAGGCGATGGCGATCCAGCGGCCGTCCTGGGTCGGATAGTGGCTGTGCGGGACGACGTTGACCGTTCCCGGCCCCATGCGCTGGCGGACATAGCCGTTGAACGCGAAGGCAGGCGCCAGCTCATCGAGGATGCGGAAGATCGGTTCGTACAGCCCGATATCGACGACTTGCCCACGCCCGGTCTTCTCCCGCGCCTGCATCGCCAGCAGCGTGCCCAGGGCGCCGTAGATGCCGGCCATGTAATCCGGGATCGTCGCCGAACCGGGCGTCACCGGCGCTCGATCCGGGTAGCCCGCCAGGAATGAAAGCCCGCCGAACGCATTGCCGATCCGCCCGAAGCCCGGACGGTCCTTATAAGGGCCGGTCTGCCCATAGCCTGAGATCCGCACCAGGATCAGCCGCGGATTGACCGCGCTCAGGACGTCGTAGCCCAGCCCCCAACGCTCCAGCGTACCGGGCTGGAAGTTCTCCACCATGACGTCCGACTGCGCGACCAGGCGCTTCAGCAATGCCGCCCCCTCGGGCTTGCGCAGGTCGAGCGTGATGCAGCGCTTGTTCCGCGATTCCGACAGCCACGGCAGGGAATCGCCGCATTCGGTCATCGTGCCGAACCGCCGGTTGGCGTCACCCACCTTCGGCAATTCGACCTTGATCACGTCCGCGCCGAACTCGCCCAACTGCGTGGCGCAGAACGGTCCCGCCAGGAACGTCGATACGTCGAGGACCTTGCAGCCCTCCAGGGCCTGGACGTCCAGCATCATGCGCCTCCCTGCCGCAATACCCGCCGCGCGCGCTCGACGATCGGGTAATCGATGAATTGTCCATCGAGCTGTATGGACGCGAGTCCATCCCGCTCCGCCGTCTCGAACGCCTCGACGATCCGCCGCGCACGGGCGATGGTGGCCTCATCGGGGGAGAAGGCCGCGTTGGTGCCGGCGATCTGGTCGGGATGGATGCACATCTTGCCTTGAAAACCGAGCTGCGCGGCGTGGTTGGCGGAGGCGAGGAAGCCTTCGGCGTCGCGCAGGTCGGCCCAGACCGTATCCAGCGGCGGCTCCATCCCCGCGGCACGCGATTCCATCACGCAAGCGGACCGTGCCGGCAGCAGTTCCGCTTCGGACCGGCTCCAGGCCATGCCCATGTCGAGCGTGAAGTCGCCCGCACCGAACGCGAGGCGCCGCGCGCGGGTGCCGGACCGGCAGATGGCGGCGAGGTTGCTGATGCCCAGGGCGGTTTCGATGATCGGGATCAGGTCGACGCCGCCGACGGGCAGGCCGTGCGCGCGTTCCAGGTTCGCCAGCATCCAGTCGGCGATGCGCAGGTCATGCGGGTATTCGGTCTTCGGCAGGATGATGCCGTCCAGGCCCGGCCTCACGACCTCGGTCAGGTCGCCATGGCACCAATCGGTGGCCAGGCCGTTGACCCGGACATAGAGCTTGCCGGTGCGCCGCGCGGTCAGCGCCTGGGCCACCAGCGGGCGGGTGGCGACCTTCTCGGACACCGCCACGGCGTCCTCCAGGTCCAGGATCACCGCGTCGGCGGCCAGCGTCAGGGCCTTCTCCACGCGGCGTGGATGGTTGCCGGGGGCGAACAGGAAGCTGCGATACGCGGTCATTCGACGGCCCTTCGCGCGGCATGCCAATCGGCGGCGCGGGGGATCGGCAGCCCCAGGTTCTCGCGCAGTGTGGCGCCGCGGTATTCCTTCGGCGCCAGGCCGCGGCGTTGCAGTTCGGGAACAAGCAGGCGCACGATGTCCTCATACGATCCCGGCATATGGGTCGCCGCCAGAACGAAGCCGTCGCAGGCCGGCGCGGTGAACCATTCCTCCATCTGGTCGGCGACGGATTTCGGGGTGCCGCAGAACACCTTGTGCTCCTTGATCGTGCCGCGGCCCGACACCTCGACGAAGTCGCGCACCGTCGGGTTCTTCTTGCCGGAATACTGCACGACGCGTTCGCGGAAGCCATGCCAGGAAAATCCGGCAAGCTCCTCGTCCGAAAACGCCTCATCGTATCCTTTGGAACCAAAATCGTAATTCAGCACTTCCGAGATCAGCACAAGCGCGTCGACGGGGCGCGCCGAGGCTTCGACGATCGCCTTCTTCGCCTGTGCGGCGTCTTCCGATTCGGCGACGATGACGTAGCAGGCGGGGGCGATATGCACCTGGTCCGGATCGCGGCCGTTTGCCGCGACCAGTTCCTTGAAGGTCTTGTAGTGCTGCTTGCCGGCTTCCAGGTTGTGATAGATGACGAAGACCAGTTCCGCCCAACGCGCGGCGAAGGCCTGGCCCCGGCCCGACTGGCCGGCCTGGATCAGCACCGGGTGCCCCTGTGGCGACCGCGGCACGCTGAACGGACCGCGGGACCGGAAGTATTTGCCGACGTGGTCCAGCCGGTGGACCTTCGCCGGATCGGCGAAGCGGTTGCCGTCCTTGTCCAGGATCAGCGCGTCGTCCTCCCAGGTGTTCCAGTGACCCAGCACGACGTCCATGAACTCGTCGGCGCGGTCGTAGCGGGAGTCGTGCTCCATATGGGAGTCGTGGCCGAAATTCGCGGCCTCGGCGCTGTTCAGGGAGGTGACGATGTTCCATCCGACGCGGCCCTTGAGCATCAGGTCCATGGTCGCGAAGACGCGCGCGACGTGGTACGGCTCGTAATAGGTCGTCGAATAGGTGGTACCCAGGCCGAGATGCGTGGTCGCCAGTCCCATCGCCATCAGGATGGTCGACGGGTCCATCTTCACCGCCCGCACGCCGCCTGCCATCATCTCGGCATGGTTGCCGGTGTAAAGATCCGGCAGCGCCAGGCGGTCGTCGAAGAACGCCAGGGGTATCTTTCCGTCTTCCAGCGTGCGGGCGATGCGCTGGTAGTATTCCGGCGCGGTGAAATCCAGCATCGTCGACGGATGCCGCCACGATCCGGGCAGGTTGGAGCAGTTCTGCGCTTGCAGGAACGGCACCAGGGTCATCATGCGAGACATGGCAGTGGGCCTATTCAGATGGGCAGGTCGACATGCAGCAGCGGGGCGTGCTGTTGGCAGCCATAGACGTCGGTGTCCCCGAAATCGCCTGCCGGTACCAGTCGCGGCAGCGTCGCCTTGAACGCGAAAGCCGCATCATAAGGCGTAAACAGGACCGTTTCCAACGGAACATTATAAAGCCGAGCGAAGAGCTCGGGAGTGAGGACGCCTGTGCGGCGGACTTTGGAGAAGGTGTCGGCGTCTTCGAACACGATGTCGATCGTCAGCTCGAACGGCCCGGCGTTCTTGCTCTTGCAGACTTTCGCGACATCCTTGATCAGCGCCATGTCACACCGTCTCATATTCGATGGGGAACGGTTCGGTCGGATCGTCCAGCTCGGCCGTATGGTAAATACTGAAACGATAGACGGGTCCGACTTCGATGTCCGACGGCGAGAACGGGAAGGCCATGTTGCCCTCCCGGCACAGGCGGCCGGGGAAGTCGGTATGCAGCATGTTGGTCCGAGCCATGCCTAGGACGGCGGACGCCATCTCCTGGCTGCGGCGGGAGACGACTTCGATCACGAACCCCAGCTCATGCGGCAAGACCCCCCGCATCGGTTCCCGCTCGGCCATGACGCCGTCTCGTCCATACACGCGTATAGCCAGTTGGTAGCTGTCGGGGTCGGCCCCGAACTGGGCGGCCTTGGTTGCCACCTCCTGACGCACGCTTTGCAGGAAATCGTCCAGCCGGCCGATCAGCAGCGGATCGCGCGTGCCGCAGACGCATATGCTGCGATAGCCCGCGAGTTCGACGCCTTCCAGCTTCACCGTGTAGCGCGCGGCCGGGGCCCACCGCATGCCGGAGATGCGGACGGCGCGGTCGCTCAACGCCTCGAACCGGCAGTCCGAGGTGTCGAGCATGCCTCCAGGCTCGATGTGGTGGATCGGGCTGGCGTTCTCGTGCAGGGAGTGGTTGGCGATGGACAGCGGCGTGCACTTGCGGGCCGGATTGGTCGGTTCGCAATCGACATGGTCCTCGCGGACCGTGACGAACAGGCAATCATGCCCCTTGGGGATCGAGGGCGTCGCCCCGCACTCCAGCATCTTGCCGGCATACCAGGCGGGCGCGGGCGGCAACTGCGCACGCATCGCCACCGCCGCCCAGGACGCGGGGTCGCTGGCGCGGCCGGCCAGTACGACCTGCGCGCCATTGTCCAGCGCACGGGCGATCGGCTCCGGCCCCATCATGGCGACGATGCGGGCCGACCGGTCGATGGTGGCATCGGCCAGGTCCGGCTGGTGAGCGAGGGGTCTGACCCGGCCCGCGGCGACGCGGCCCTTCACGCTGTCCTTCGACTGTTCGGCCTGGATCAGCGCCATCTTGAAATGCAGCCCGTCCTGGTGCGCGATCTCCCGCGCCATGGCGGCGACGAGGTCCAGATGCGGCGCCCCGCCTGCCCCGCCGCAGGTGCCGATCACGAGAGGAATCCCGGCCTCGATCGCCGCATGCAGCATCAGGCGCAGGTCGCGACGGATGGCGATCGGGGAGCAGAACGGCTTGCCGATACCCAAATAATGCGGTCCCGGATCGACGCTGCCGCCGTCGACGCCGATGACGTCGGGGCGCCTGTCCATGCCGGCGCGCAAGCTGGCCTCCGGAAAGCCGTAGCCCAGGATCGCGCTGGTGGACAGGAGGCGGATTTCCCGGCTCATGTCCGTCCCGGTCCGAACGGTTGCATCGTCGTTTCCCCTTCCCCGGCGAATTGACCCTGTTTTGCCCGGGACGGCAAGGTGAGCCCGGCGGATGTCCGCGCTAACGCTGCTTCGCCTCCTGCGCTTTCAGCCACGCTGCGGCGCGGGCATCGGCCCCGGAAGGCAATGGGGCGTGAGGGTCCGCGATCCAGGCCAGGATGTCGGCGATCGGGACCGCGCGGTCCTTGTCCCGCAGCATCAGGTGATACCCGTCGGGATAGAACGCCCGCTGGACGTCGGCCGGCAGCGCCCGCCAGGTGGCGGCGGTCGCACGGGGCGGGATCAGCTCGTCATGCCCGCCATACAGGAACAGTGACGGCGCCGGCATGTGCGGGGCTGCCGCGTGGGCCTTGTCCATCAGGTCGACCAGCCCCTTCACGGCGCTGACGCGGGTTTCGTGGATGGTCAGGGGGTCTTCGGTCAGGCGGATCAGCGCCTCGCGGTTGTCGCTGGCGGTCACCTTCACGAAGCCGCCGCCCGTCACCAGCAGCCCGGGCGCGAACTCGTCGGCCAGCCAGAGCAGGGCGCGGACCGGGAAGCTCATTTCCGAGCGGCTCCAGACGGCAGGGGCGATGAGGACATAGCCGTCGACGGGGGGTGGGTCGGGTTCGCTCGCCAGCACCATCAGCACGGCGGCGCCCATGCTCTCGGCCATCAGGATCAGCCGCGTACGGGGGTAGCGGTGGCGCAGGATCCGAGCCTCGGTGCGCGCGTCGTCGACGAGAGCCTGGGTGCTTGGCCAATGGCCGCGCGTGGAGGTCGCCCCGAAGCCGCGCTGGTCGGGCGAGTAAATGGCGATCCCGGCCTGGGTGAAGGCGGGGGCGGGATACTCCCAGGCGTCGCGGCTGTCGTTCATGCCGTGCAGTGCCAGGACGATGGCCTTGGGTTGTCCCTCCGGCAGCCAGGACCGGTAAGGGATGGCCAACCCGTCCGACATGGTGAAGTCGCCCGAAGTGACTGGCGGCGGGCCGGGATGACGCATCACCGGGGTCATGCAGCCGGACAGCAGCAACGCGGACGCGAGCCACAGGCCGGTTCGGGCGTGCCGACGGACCACGACGACGCATCGAAGCAGCATGGTTGAAAGCATGTCGCGCACTGCTATCATCGGCGTGAACGCCACACCAGTTAAACGCAGCGCAAGCTAGAGGAATCCCATGCCGGAGGGCGCAGCCCCAGACACCGCGACGGCCGAGATCATCACCGTCGACCACCGCACCGTCGCCTGTGATGGCGGCGACGGCCCCCTGGGGCATCCTCGTGTCTTCATGACCATCGTGAAGGACCGGGTCATGTGCCCCTATTGCTCACGCATCTACGTCTTACGCCCAGGAGCCGGCCACGACAGCGGACATTGACACGGAAGTCCCGGACGTAGCCCCCGGCACCACGCCGGCCGGGGACCTGGTCCCTCCGGAGGACCAGTCCGGCAAGTTGCACCTGATCCTGATCGACGGATCGGGCTTCATCTTCCGCGCCTTCCATGCCCTGCCGCCGATGAACCGCCCGGACGGGACGCCGGTAAACGCGGTGTTCGGCTTCTGCAACATGCTCTCACGCCTGCTGCGGGAGCATGTCGGCACCCATATCGCGGTCATCTTCGACGCCGGCCGGCTGACGTTCCGCAACCGGCTCTATGAGGACTACAAGGCGCATCGCCCGCCCCCACCCGAAGAGATGATCCCGCAATTCGCCCTGGTGCGCGAAGCGACCGAGGCGTTCGGCGTCCCGGCTGTCGAGCTGGCGGACTGGGAGGCGGACGACCTGATCGCCTCCTATGCCCTGGCGGCCGAGGAAGCCGGCGGGCAGACCACGATCGTGTCCTCGGACAAGGACCTGATGCAGCTGATCCGGCCCGGCGTCGAGATGCTTGACCCGATCAAGCAGAAGGTGCTCGGCCCGCAGGAGGTGATGGAGAAGTTCGGGGTCCTGCCGGACAAGATGGTCGAGGTGCAGGCGCTGATCGGCGACCCTACGGACAACGTGCCGGGCGTGCCGGGGATCGGACCCAAAGGTGCCGCCCAGCTCGTCAACGAGTACGGCACACTGGAGAAGGTGCTGGAAGCAGCGCCGTCCATGAAGCCTTCGAAGCGGCGCGACATGCTGATCGAGCACGCGGACAAGGCGCGCATCTCGCGGGAGCTGGTGCTGCTGCGCGCCGACTCGCCGCGGCCGGTGCCGGTCGAGGCCCTGGTCTGCCGCGAGCCTGACCGCACGAAGCTGGCGGCCTGGCTGGTTCAGCAGGGGTTCCGGTCGTTGATCGCGCGGCTGGGGCTGGAAGCCGCACCCGCCTCATCGCCATCGCCCACGCCGCCGCTCACCCCCCCTCTGGCCGGACCCCTGGCGGAGCCGGCGCCCACCGCCACCCCCGCGGTCCAGGGCGATCTGGGGTTGATGCCCGCGGGGACGCCGGTCTCGGGGTTCGGGCCGTATCAGACGGTGACCACCGCCGACGCGTTGCGGAGCTGGGCCATCGAGGCGGTGGCGGTAGGCCGGGTCGCGGTGGACACGGAAACCGACGGCCTCGATGCGATGCGCGCCAAGCTGGTCGGCCTGTCGCTGGCGACGGAAGCCGGTCGCGCCTGTTACGTGCCGCTGGCACATGAGGGCCTGGCGGAACAGGTCGGCGTGGCGGACGCCATCACCGTCCTGGGGCCGGTGTTGGAAGATCCCTCGGTCCTGAAGATCTTCCAGAACGCCAAGTTCGACATGATGATGCTGCTGCGCGCCGGCTTCCCCCTGCCGACGCCGGTGGACGACCCGATGCTGATCTCCTACGCGCAAGAGGCGGGCCTGCACGGCCATGGGCTGGATGAGCTGGCACGTCTGCATCTGGGCCACAGCATGATCAGCTATGACGAGGTCACGGGGACCGGCCGCAACCGGATCCCGTTCTCCCAAGTCCCGATCGACAAGGCGACGGCCTACGCGGCCGAGGACGCCGACGCGGCGCTGCGGCTGTGGGATACGCTGAAGCCCCGGCTGCGGGTCAACGGCGCCTTGCGGCTGTATGAGCACGTCGATCGTCCGCTCGTGCCCGTGCTGTTCGACATGGAGCGCGCCGGCATCAAGGTCGACGCCGACGACCTGCGGAAGATGTCGGTCGAGTTCGAAGGCCGGATGGCGGTGATCGAGACGGACTGCCATCGCCTCGCCGGCCACCCGTTCAATGTCGGCAGCCCCAAGCAACTCGGCGAGGTCCTGTTCGACGAGCAGAAGCTGCCCGGCGGCAAGCGGATGAAGACGGGTGCGTGGGGAACGGACTCCTCGGTGCTGCAGGGCTTGGCGGACCAGGGGCATGAGCTGCCGAACCGCGTGCTGGAATGGCGGCAGTTGCAGAAACTGAAATCGACCTATGCCGATGCGCTGGTCGGCGAGATCCACCCCGAAACCGGGCGGGTCCATACCAGTTTCGCGATGGCGATCGCCTCGACCGGCCGGCTGTCCTCGACCGACCCGAACCTGCAGAACATCCCCATCCGGACAGAGGAAGGCAGCCGCATCCGGGGGGCCTTCATCGCCGAACCGGGCCATGTGCTGGTCAGCGCCGACTACTCCCAGATCGAGCTGCGGCTGCTGGCCCATGTCGCCGACCTGGCGCCGCTGAAAGAAAGCTTCGCCAACGGCGAGGACATCCACGCCCGGACCGCCAGCGAAGTGTTCGGCATCCCGATGGAAGGCATGGACCCGATGACCCGGCGCCGAGCCAAGGCCATCAATTTCGGCATCATCTATGGGATTTCAGGCTTCGGTCTCGCCCGTCAGCTTGGCATCACGCCGGGCGAGGCGCGGGATTATATCGACCGCTATTTCCAGCGCTATCCGGGCATTCGCGACTACATGAACCGCACGCGGGAGGAAGCCCGCGACAAGGGTTACGTGGTCTCGCCGCTCGGCCGCCGCTGCTGGGTCCCCGGCATCGCAGACAAAAATCCCGCCAGGCGCGCCTATGCCGAACGGCAGGCGATCAACGCGCCGCTGCAAGGCGGGGCCGCGGATATCATCAAGCGCGCGATGGTGCGGCTGCCGGAAGCGCTGCGCGCGGCCGGACTGTCATCACGCCTGTTGCTGCAAGTGCATGACGAGCTTCTGTTCGAGGCACCCGAACACGAAGCGGAAGCGTTGGCACAGGTCGCGCGGCGGGTGATGGAAAGCTCGGCGGTGCTGGCGGTTCCGCTGGTGGTGGAGACGGGGAAGGGCCGGACCTGGGCCGAGGCCCATTAGCAGGTGCGGTTTCTGTGGACTCCCGGCTGCGACAGGCGCCCGCCTGTGCCAGCCCTGATGGAATGGGCCTGTTGAGCGAGCGTCAGGGCCGATTTTGTCAGGCGGAGGTGGTTTCGGCCGTGATGGTGCCGCTGGCTGCGATGGCCTGGGCGACCTTCTTGCGCTCCCGCTCTGCGACGCGCTTGTCGCGGGCCCGGCGGCGCAGCGCTTCGGTGAAGCTGATCCCAAACGCCTTGGCATAGGCCGAGACGGTGCGGTTTTCTTCG
>NZ_DASZTJ010000283.1:0-9123 GCF_035548235.1 Rhodopila sp. | reverse complement strand
CCCCCCCCCCCCCCCCCCCCCCCCGAGACAGCGGCTTCGTCAGGTCCCGTAGCCAGGCGCCAGGTTGAATGCCCCGTCACGGAACGAGTTCGCCTGGCACATCACCACTTCATCGTCCGGATAGCCGTTGTGGTTGTCCTTGGTGAAGGTCAGCGTGCCGTACACGCCCGGCCATTTCGTCAGGGTATCCCAGTATCCGGCCATCTCCTTCGGGCTGCTGCCGGCGTTCTTCACCGCGTCGGCGATCAGGAAGGGCGCGTCGTAACCCAGCGCGATCCACCACAGCAGCGTGTCGCCCATCTCGATGTTGTTCTTGCGCAGGCGCTCGACGAACGCCTGCGTCCGGTCGGGCAGCTTGCCGTTGGGAAGGTAGCTGCAGGGCCGGAAATTGTTCTGGTACACCTTCCCCCAGTATTCCGGCTTGGCGAGCAGCGCCTTGGTCTGGCCTGATCCCAGCGTGGTCTGGCCGACGATCGGCACGTCCCAGCCCATCTGGCCCCGCGTGTTGATGATGCGGGACAGGAAGCCGGCATTCACGCTCCATGGCATGATGACCTCGGCGCCCGCATTGCGCATCCGCAGCAGTTCCGGGGTCAGGTCCGGGTTGCTGGCGTCGACTTCGTTCTTGTAGACGACCGTCCCACCTTTCGGGGCAACCATCGGCACATAGGCGTCAACGGACGCCGTGCCATACCCCGTGGTATCGCCGATGATCGCGACTTTCTTCGCCTTCAGCACGTCGATCGCGTAATGTGTCGCGGCCGCGCCCACCTGTTGGTTGGTCGGCGCATTGCGGAACGCCAGCGGCCACTTCTTCGGATCCGTCAGGGCATCCACCCAGCAGGAGTCCAACTGGGGCAGGCCGTCGCGCGCGATCAGCGGCGTGGCGGCGAGAGCCTCGCCCGAGTTCAGCGGTCCCCAGATCACGTTCACCTTTTCCCGCCGCGCCAGTTCGGTCGCACCGTTCACCGCCTTGGTGGGATCGCTTTGGGTATCGCGTGAAACAATCTCCAGCTTGCGGCCCTTCACGCCGCCGCCCTTGTTGATCTCCTCGACGGCGAGCAGCGTGCCGCGGTTGATCGCCACGCCGGTCGAGGAGCTTGGCCCCGTCAGCGCCGGCAGGAAGCCGATCTTGATCGGTTCCGACGCAGCGATCGCCGGGCGCGCCAGGGCGGTCGCAGTCGCCCCCGCGGCAGCGCCCATCAACATGGTACGGCGTGTTACCTTCATTGTTTCCTCCGGGTATTGACCAAGTTGTTCAGGCGTGGATCGCCGAGGGGACGTCCTGCCCGAAATATGCATGCTCCAGCCGGTGCGGCAGGTCGGCTTCGCTCGTCTCCGCCTCCAGCACGATGCGTCCGCGCGCCAGGGCATAGACGCGGTCGGCCAGCGCCAGCGCTTTCTCGATCAACTGTTCGACCAGCAGGATCGCGGTGCCGGTGTCGCGCAGCTGCCTGGCCACGGCGAGCACGCGGTCGACCAGCACCGGGGACAGGCCGGCGGACGGTTCGTCCAGCATCAGCAGCTTGGGCCGGCGCACCAGTCCTTGCGCCACGGCCAGCATCTGCTGCTGTCCGCCGGACAGCGCGCCGCCGCGATCGTTTCGCTTCGCGGCGATCTCGGGGAAGAAGTTCAGCGCCTCTTCCACGCGCCTGGAGCGTTCGGACCGCGGGACGTCGTAACCGGCCAGCAGCAGGTTGTCGTACACCGAAAGCTGGGTGAACACCCGATGCCCCTCGATCACGTGCACGAGGCCACGCCGAGCGGATTCGCGTGGTCCGACGCCGCGGAGGTCGTCGCCGCCGAAATGGATGGAGCCGGATTCCCACGGCAGCAAGCCGGAGATCGCCCGCAGCAGCGTGGTCTTGCCGGCGCCGTTCGGGCCCAGCAGCGCGACCGCCTCGCCTGGACGGATTGTCAGACTGACATCGTGCAAGACGCCGATCTTGCCGTAACCGGTACGCAGGCCCTCGACGGCCAGCAGGGATTCAGGCGCCGAGATAGGCACTGACGACCTCCTTATGTGCGCGAATATCGGCGGGCGTGCCGGCGGCCAGTTCCTTGCCGAGGTTCAGCACCGTCACATGATCGCAGATGTCGAAGATCAGGTCGGCGTGATGCTCGACCAGCAGCACGCCGGTGCCGCACTTGCTGATGGCCTTGATCAACTCGCCCAGGCGGCGGATCTCATCCGGCGACAACCCGGCCGCCGGTTCATCCAGCAGCAGGAACAGCGGATGCAGCATCAGCGCGCGGGCGATCTCCATGAAGCGCAGTTCGCTGTGCTGCAGCCTGTCGGCGCGGACGGCGGCCAACGCGTCCAGGCCAACGGCGCGCAAGGCCGCCATCGCTTCCTTGCGCAGGGCGGCTTCGTCTCGCCGGTGGCGGGGCAGGGACAGCATCGATTCGACGAACGTCGCCGTGCCGTCGACGGTGCCGCCGATCATCACGTTCTCCAGCACCGACGCCTCGCCGATCGAACGCGGGGTCTGGAACGTGCGGGCGATCCCCAGCCTGGCGCGGGTCTGCGGGGCCCCGGCCATCAGGTCGTTGGACCCCAGCGTGACGCCGCCGGATTCCGGCTTGTAGTAGCCGCTGATGACGTTCAGGGTCGTCGTCTTGCCGGAGCCGTTGGGGCCGATCAGGCCATGCACCTGGCCCGGCGTGATGCTCAGGTCCAGGCCGTCGATCGCGCGCACGCCGCCGAACGCCAGCACGACGCTTTTCAGCGTGATCTCCTGCTTCGCGCTCCCGTGGTTCAGCAATTCCCCCAGCCCTCCGGGCCGAGGTGTGATCGCCCGGCCGCTTTGCAGCGGCCGGCGGTTGGCGAAGTCCAGCAGGTCGGCGATGCCGCCGGGGATCGCCAGCACGATGACCAGCAGCAGGGCGGCGTAGAGGAAGGTCGACCACGCCACCAGCGGCGCGGCGAATTCCGGCAGCACCGTCAGCAGGACCGTGCCCAGCAGCGGCCCGATGATGGAGCCTCGGCCGCCGATCAGGATGGCGATGAAGAACAGCACCGACAGATCGAAGGTGAAGGCGTCGGGCGTGATATAGGACTGCAGGGTCGCGAACAGGCCGCCCGCGATCCCCGCGACCGCGCCGCTGAACAGGAACACCGACATCAGCAGGCCGGACTTGGAGATCCCGGTCGATTCCGCCGCCACTTCGGCGTCGCGGACCGCCACCAGCGACCGGCCGAACCGGCTGCGGGCGAGGTTGGCCGTCATCCAGGTGCAGATCACCGCCGCGCAGAGGCAGAAGAAGTAGAACCCCAGCGTGTTGTCGAACGGCGCCGGCAGGACCGGGCCGGCCACGCCGATGCCGCCGCCGGTGACGCTCTGCCACGCCAGCGCGATCTGGGTGATGATCGTCGCGAAGCCCAGCGTGGTCATGGCGAAATAGAAGGTGCGCAGCCGCAGCGCCGGCAGGCCGATGATGACGCCGGCCACCGCGCCGACGGCGCCGGCCGCGCCCAGCGCCGGCAGCGCCGGCCAGGCCGGTCCCAGATTGCCCGCCACCAGCACGCTGGCGGTGTAGGCGCCCAGCGTCAGCAGCGCGACATAGCCGATGGCCAATTGCCCGCCGAAGCCGACCGCCAGGTTCAGTCCCGAAACGAACACCCAATAGATCGCGGCGCGCGTGCCGATCAGCGTCCAGTAGTCGTTGCCCACGAAGGGCAGGACGATCGCCAGCGCGAGCACGATGACGAATTGCAGGGAGCCGCGCCAGCCTCCCCCCGCCGCGGCTTTCGTGGCGATGGCGGCCGGCGCCGTCTTGACGTTCGTATCCATCACACCCGCCTGGCTGCTGTGGCGCCGAACAGGCCTTGCGGAGCGGCCAACAGGACGACGATGAAGACGATGAACACGGCGACCGAGGCGAACACGCCACCGAAGGTGAAGTTGGCCGCTTGCTGGAACAGCCCCAGCGCCAGGCCGCCGATAATGGCACCGCGGTTGTTCCCCAGTCCGCCCAGCGCGACGGGCACGAAGCCGTAGAAGTTCAGCATCGCGCCGTTGGCGAAGAAGGCCAGCAGCAGCTCGCCCGAGGCGAAACCGGCGATCCCGCCGATGACGGCGGCCATCGCATAGCTTGCGATGCGCAGGTTCCGCTCCGGCAAGCCCAGCGCCCGCGCCGCGAAATTATCCTCCGAGATCGCCAGGAACGCTCGGCCGACCAGCGTTCGGCGGTAGAGATATTCCAGGCCGATCACCACCACGGCGCAGGCCACCAGCGGCAGCCAGAACTTCTCGTCCCACGGACCGCCGTTGCCGATTCCGAACAGGCGCGGGAAGGGCTGCGGTTCCGTGCTCCATTCGATCGCCGTCACCTGCTGGATCATCAGCGCCAGGGCCAGCGTCGACAGCACGTACAGGTGCTGGTCCAGCTTGCTCAGCACCGGACGCACCGCCACGACCTCGGTGATGACGCCCACCACCGCGCAGGCGGCGAGCGTCACCACGAAGCCGACGATGGGCGGCAGCCCAAGCCGGAGGATGAACAGCGACCCGAGAACGCCGCCCAGCATGCCAAGCTGTCCGGCGGTGAAGCTCATGACCCGTGAGGCCGAGAACATCGTGTTGTAGGTGATGCCGATCAGTGCGTAGACCGCGCCGATCGCCAGTCCGGAGGCGAGGATCGATGGAAGCATTCTGTCTCAGACGTACCCTGGTGCCAGGGCGTATGCGCCCTCGCGTTGTGAATTAGCAGCGGACATCACGACTTCCTCGGTCGGGTAGCCGTTATGCTGCTGCGGCGAGAAACTGTAGTCTCCGAAGAGACCGGGATAGTGCTGCACCGTGTTGAAGTAGTCGATGAACGCGTCTGCCTTGGTCGAGCCGGTCTGCTTCACCGCCTGGCCGATCAGATCGATCGCGTCGACGGCGCAGGTGACCCACCACAGCACCGAGTCCGACAGCTCGATCTTGCCTTTCACGCGATCGAGGAAAGCCTGCGACCGCGGGGGCAGCTTGCCGTCGGCTCCGAAGCTGCAGCTCTTATAGCCGACGATGTAGACATTTGCCCAGTTGGACGGCTTGGTCACCAGCTTGCCGACCTCGCCCGTCCCAAGCGCCGGATGACCGACGATCGGGACGTCCCAGCCGATCGCGGCGCGCGTGTTCATGATGCGGGAATTGAGGCCTGTGGTGACACTCCAGCAGACAAGGGCCTTGGCGCCGGCATCGCGCATCCGCAGAAGGTCGGGCGTGACGTCGGACTGATTGGGATCGATGACCCCGCTATAGACGATCTTGGCCTTGTCCTTGGTGAAGCCCGCGACGGAGTCCTTGACCGCCGACGTGCCATATCCGGTCGAATCGCCGAAGATGGCGACCTCGTTAATTTTTAGTATCTTCAAGCAGTAGTTACGAACGGCCTCATCCCATTGCATATTCGATGGCGCGAGGCGGAAGGCGTTCGGATATTTTTCGGGGTCGATCAGGGCATTTACAACGCAGGGGTGCAGGCTTGGCATTTTCGCTCGCGCCATGATCGGCGTGGTCGCCAGCGATTCGCCGGAATTCGGCGGTCCCCAACAGATATCGACTTTAACGCGGGAAATCAGTTCCTGCGTCGCGTTCACTGCCTTGGTCGGATCGCCCTGGGTATCGCGCACCACGGCGTCGATCTTGCGTCCCTTGATGCCGCCGGCCTTGTTGACCTGCTCAAGCGCCCAACGCATGCCGCGGTCGAAACCGATGGACGGGGCGGCCAGGGGGCCTGTCAGGGCGCCCATCCAACCCACGCTGATCGGGCTGCTGTCGGCGATGGCAGGCCGTGCCAGACTTGCCGCCGCCAGGCCTGTCGCCGCTAATCCGGCCGTTCCCGCGGTAAACCCGCGGCGTGTGATGGTCATGCGTCCTCCCGCTTTTTATGATCATTCTGTGGGCGCCGGGTCTGTTACGCCCGGCGCCCACAGAATGCATCATATTTTATAGCCGGGCGCTAGCCGGTACGCTCCATTCGTCTGCGAATTGGCTTCCGACATGACGATCTCGTTCGACGGGAAGCCGTTGTGCTGGGTCTTGCTCCAGGAATAGTCGGCATAATAGCCGGGATAGCTCGACAGCGTGTCCCAGTAGTCGATGATCGGCTGGGAGGCGGTGGAGCCGGTGACCTCGACCGCCTTGGCGATCACGTTGATGGCGTCGACGCCGTTGGCGACCCACCACAGCGTGGTGTCCTTCAGCTCGATCTTGCCCTTGACGCTGTCCACGAAGGACTGGGTCCGGGGCGGCAGCTTGCCGTCCGGGCCGATGCTGCAGTTGCGGAAGCCCAGGATGTAGACCTTCTCCCAGTTCTGCGGCTTGTCGACCAGGTGGCCGACCTCGCCGGAGCCCATCGCCGGGTGGCCGATGAAGGCGATGTCCCAGTTCAGCGTGGCGCGGGCGTTCATCAGCCGAGCTTCCATGCCGGTGGACACGCTCCAGACCGCGATGGTCTGGGCCTTGGCGTTCTTCATCTTCAGCATGTCCGGCATCACGTCCGGCTGCGTCGCGTCGATCAGGTTCTGGTAGACGATGTTGCCGCCACGCTTCTTCACCTCTTCGGCGAAGGCGGGGACGGCGGTGGCGGCATAGCCGGTGGTATCGCCGACGACCGCGATGTCCTTCAGCTTCATGATGTCCAGCGCATAACCCGCCACCGCCTGGTTGATCTGGCTGTTGGACGGCGCCATGCGGAAGGCGTTGGGGTATTTCACCGGGTCGATCAGGCTGTCGACGAAGCCGGCATGCATGTTCGGCATCTTCGCCCGCGCCAGGATGGGCGTGGTCGCCAGCGCCTCACCCGAGTTGGTCGGGCCGTAGATCGCGTGCACCTTCACGCGGCTGATCATGTCCTGCACCGCGTTCACCGCCTTGGTCGGGTCGCCCTGGGTGTCGCGGACCACCAATTCGATCTTGCGGCCCTTGATGCCGCCGGCGTTGTTGATCTGCTCCACCGCATAGCGCACGCCGCGGTCGAACCCGAGGGCCGGGGCGGAGCTGGGGCCGGTCAGCGCCGCCAGCCAGCCGATGCGCACCGGCTCGCTGTCCGCCAGGGCCGGCATCGCCAACGCCGATGCGGCGATGGAACCAAGCGTCGCGCGGGCCAGGCCGCGCCGTGAAATCGTCATTGCGTTCTTCCTCCCACGCAGAACGGACCCGGTCCGCCTGCGGCGGCGGGAAGATACAGGCGCCCGCGCCGTGCGCAAGAACTCTGTGGTGGCATTCGTCGGGCGCGCTCCCCGGCAGGATAACCAGGGGTAGAGCCGCCGCGCGGGCGATAGGTGCCATGCGGCCGGCATCGCTTTCCCATCGACACCGGCCGGTCAAGGAAAGCGCGGCGCCGGCAGCGCGTTGAGCGGGCGCAGGACGCGGCCGTCCAGGAACGCCTCGATGTCTTCCAGCGTCTCGCCGTACACGACGCGGTAGTTCTGTTCGACGACGTAACCGACATGCGGCAGCAGGATGACGTTCTCCAGCCGTCGCAGCGGATGATCGGCCGGCAGCGGTTCGACGCCGTAGACGTCGATGCCCGCGCCGGCGATGCGCCGGTCGCGCAGGTGCCTGAACAGCGCCTCCTCGTCGACGATCGGACCGCGGGAGGTGTTGATCAGATAGGCGCCGGGCTTCATCAGGTCGAGCTCTCGAGGACCCAGCAGGCCTCGGGTGCGGTCCGACAGTTTGAGATGGATTGATACGAAGTCCGACCGGGCCAGCAATTCGTCCTTGGACACATGGCGCGCGCCGGCGGCGGCGGCCTTCTCGGGCGTCAGGTTCTGGCTCCAGGCCAGCACCTCCATGCCCAGTACCTGGCCGAACCGCGCCATCTGGCCCCCCAGCGATCCAAGGCCGAGGATGCCCAGCGTCTTGCCGTGCAATCCGGCGCCAAGCGTCGTCTGCCACCCTCCGGACCGCATCGCCCGGTCTTCCATCGTGATGTTCCGCGACAGCGCGATCATCAGGCCCAACGCCAGCTCCGCCGTGGCGAACGACCAGTCGCCGGTGCCGGTCACCTGGACGCCATGTTCGGTCGCGGCGTCCAGGTCGATCGCGACGTTCCACATCGCGGCCGTGACCAGCAGCTTGAGGTTGGGCAATCGCGCGAACAGCGGCCGCGGGAACTTGGTGCGTTCCCGTACCATCATCACGGCGTCGTACGGCCGCAGCCGCTCTGCCAGCCGGTCGACGTCGGGGATATGATCGTGGATCGCATCGACCTGCGCGCGGCCGGCAAGGCGTGTCCAGTCCGCCATCTTCAGGGCAACGTCCTGGTAGTCGTCGAGCAGCGCGACACGGAACATGGCGGCGGACCTTCGGATCAGTGGGCGGAGGGGATGCGCTTCGCGTCGGCGGCCGGGGCGACGCCGCGCCGGTCCCCGCGATGCGCGAGGCGATGCACGAGTTCGCCGAGGATGCCGCGGCGGAACACCATGACGATGACGACGAAGAGGCATCCCAGCACCAGGCTGCCGCTGTCGGTGATCGTGGACAGGGTGTTGCGCATCAGCAGGACCACACCGGCGCCGACGAAGGGCCCGAAGATCGTTCCGGCGCCGCCCAGCAGCGTCATCATGACGGGCTCGCCGGAGGCACGCCAGTAGACGGCTTCCAGGCTGACGAACTGGTGGTTCAGCACATAGAGCGCACCGGCGACGCTGATGATGAAGGCGGACAGGGCATAGGCCTGCACGCGGATCAGGTAGACGCTGTAGCCGACGCTCAGCATGCGGCGCTCGTTCTCGCGCGCGCCGACCAGCGCCATGCCATAGGGCGACGCCAGGATGCGGAAGACGAACAGCACCATCAGCACGACGAAGAACAGGGCGACGTAGTAGAATACCCGGTCATCCGCCAGGCTGAGGCCGAACAGCGTGCCGCGGACCACGTCGTGCAACCCGTCCTCGCCGCCGGTATAGTGCGGGAACTGGTTGACGACGAAATAGACGATCTCGGCGAACGCGAAGGTGATCATCGAGAAATAGATCCCCTTCTTCTGTGCGATGATGAAGCCGAAGACCACGCCCATCGCGGTGGTGGCAGCGACGCCGATCAGGAAGCCGGACCACCCTGGCAGGCCGAAATGGCTGACCAGCACGCCGGTGATATACGCCGCGGCGCCCCAATAGGCGGCCTG
>NZ_DASZTJ010000282.1:0-17632 GCF_035548235.1 Rhodopila sp. | reverse complement strand
TCCAGGGCAGGCTGGCGCTCAGCACGAAGGGGCGCAGGTCCGCGGCCTGGAGGTCCTGAAGCCTGGGCAGCGCCATATGGCTGTCGACAAGCGCTCGGCCATGGCCGGGGGCATGCTTGCCGATCGGCGTGGCGCCGGCGGCCATCAGCCCCGCGGCAAAGGCGCGGGCGAGGCGGGTGACGATCGCGGGATCGGCGTGAAACGCACGGTCGCCGACCACGGCGTCTGCACCGGGTACAAAACGATCCAGGACGGGTGCGGCAACAATGTCGATGCCGACCTCCATGCAGTCATAACCGATCAGCGTGCCGCACAGCCAGGCGAGGCGCAGCGCCTTGTCGGGATCGGTATCAAACAAGTTACCGATGAGACCGGCGGCAGGATGGGCTTCCCATTCCGGAGGGCGAAGCCGAGCGACGCGGCCGCCTTCCTGGTCGGTGAGGAAAAAGGTTTCATAAGGAAGGATATCGCGCAGCGAGTCGACCAGGCTGCGGAGCTGGGGCCGCGACTGGACGTTGCGGCCGAACAGGATGATGCCGGCAGGCGGACATTCCGTCAGCAACGCCGCCTCGCGCGGCAGAAGCGTCGGGCCTTCGAGGCCGGTGATCGCGGCGCGGGGACGGGTCATGGCATGCGTCCTGCCGGGCTGGCGGCAGTCACGGAGGTCTTCCTCATGACCGGCCTCGTGCGGGTCATCCGCGACTTCAGTGGGTTGACATCAGGTAAAGCCGCGGATGGGCGGCACAACGCCAGCCACGACAAGGAAGCGGCAATCACAATGCCACCCATGGCAGAGTAGGGGAAGGTGCAGGCGCTGCCTTCAAAAATGGATCGCTCGCTTGTAAGCATCCAAAACCGCTTCATGCATCGTCTCGCTGATCGTCGGATGCGGGAACACCGTATGCATCAGTTCGGTTTCCGTCGTCTCCAGCGTGCGGGCGATGGTGTAGCCCTGGATCATTTCGGTCACCTCGGCGCCGACCATGTGGGCACCCAGCAACTCGCCGGTCTTGGCGTCGAACACCGTCTTCACCATGCCCTCGGGTTCGCCCATCGCGATCGCCTTGCCGTTGCCGATGAAGGGGAAGCGACCGACCTTCACGTCGTGGCCGGCCTCCTTCGCCTTTGCCTCCGTCAGCCCGACCGAGGCGACCTGTGGCCGGCAATAGGTGCAGCCCGGGATGTTGTGCACGTCCATCGGATGGACATCGTTCGCGCCGGCGATCTTTTCCACGCAGATCACGCCTTCATGGCTGGCTTTGTGCGCCAGCCATGGCGGGCCGGCGAGATCGCCGATCGCATAGACCCCCGGCTCTCCGGTGCGGCAATATTCGTCGATCACGACATGGGTGCGATCGACCTTCACGCCGGTGTTCTCCAGGCCGATATTCTCGACGTTGCCAACGATACCGACGGCGGAGATGACGCGGTCGACGGTGATCTCCTGCGATTTGCCGCCGGATTCGACGGTCACGGTCACGTTGTCGGCGCCTTTCTTCACGCCCTTCACCGTCGCGCCGGTCAGGATCTTCATTCCCTGCTTCTCGAACGCCTTGTGCGCGAAGCTGGAGATTTCCTCATCCTCCACCGGCAGGATGCGCGGCAGGACTTCGACGACCGTCACCTGTGCGCCCATGTTCAGGTAGAAGCTGGCGAACTCGATGCCGATCGCGCCCGATCCGACCACCAGCAACGATTTCGGGAAGCTGGTCGGGACCATCGCTTCCTTGTAGCTCCAGATCAGCTTGCCGTCGGCCTCGATCCCCGGAAGCTGGCGCGCACGCGCGCCGGTCGCCAGGATGATGTGCGGGGCAGAAAGCGTCGCGATGTCCTTGCCGTCCTTGCTGACCGCCAGCTTGCCCTTGCCTGCCAGCTTGCCGGCGCCATCGAACACGGTGACCTTGTTCTTGCGCAGCAGGTGCGCAACGCCGGAGGAGAGCTGTTTCGCCACCGCCCGCGAGCGCTTCACGACCTTGTCGAGATCGAAACGGGACTCCACGGCGGCAAAGCCGAAATCCGGCAGGTGATGCAGCAGGTGGTTGATCTCGCTGGTGCGCAGCAGCGCCTTGGTCGGGATGCAGCCCCAGTTGAGGCAGATGCCGCCCAGATGCTCGCGTTCGACGACGGCGGTCTTCATGCCAAGCTGCGCGGCGCGGATGGCGGCGACATAGCCGCCGGGGCCGCCGCCGAGGACGATCAGGTCGAAGCTGGTGTCAGCCATGGGTATTTCCTTTCGCCAGCGCGTGCAGCGCATCGCCTTGAAGTTGCCGGACATGCCACTCGGTCATGCGGGTGGCGCCGAGGCTTTGATAGAAATCGATCGCCGGCTGGTTCCATTCCAGGACCCGCCAGTCGATGGAAACGCAACGCTCCTCTACCGCGATCGCGGCCAGGCGGCGGAGCAAGGCCAGGCCGAGGCCGGTGCCGCGATGGGCGGGCTCGACGTAGAGGTCTTCCAGAAACAGGCCGGGACGGCCGGCGAAGGTGCTGATCGTGTAGTAGTAGATGGCGATCCCGACGGGGGGATGGCCGGGCGGTTCGGCCAGGATGGCGTGGGCGCGGGGGATCGGACCGAACAGCAGGGTATGAAAGTCGGCGTCGGTAGCGATCGCCTTGTCGGCCATCCGCTCATACTCGGCCAAGCCGCGGACGAGCCGCAGGACGTGGGGGATGTCGGCTTCTGTGGCAGGGCGGAGGGTCATGATGCGCCACGGCTCACGATCGCTGTCATGACCGGGCCAAGCCCGGCCACGACACGATCGGACCACCACCATCGTCCAACATCATGGCCTAATCCACTGCAACAGCGACCCGAGACCGACTACAGCAACAGCCCCAGCGGGTCCTCCACCAGCCGCTTGAACGCGCGCATCCACGTCGCGCCCAGCGCCCCGTCCACCACCCGGTGATCCACCGACAGCGTGCAGGTCATCACCGTCGCGATCGCCAGCGAGTCGTTTTTCACCACCGGCCGCTTCTGTCCGGCGGCGACCGCCAGGATCGCCGACTGGGGCGGGTTGATGATGGCGGAGAACGATGACACCCCGAACATGCCCATGTTGGAGATCGAGAAGCCGCCGCCCTGGAATTCCTCGGGCTTCAGCTTGCCGGCGCGGGCACGGCCGGCGAGGTCCTTCATCTCCCGGCTGATCGTCGCCAGGCCCTTCTGGTCGGCTTTGCGGATGATCGGGGTGATCAACCCGTCGGGGATGGCGACGGCGACCGAGACGTCGATGTCCTCGTAGAAGGCCGTTCCATCGTCGGTCCAACTGGCGTTCACCGTCGGCACCTGCTTCAGCGTGACCGCCGCCGCCTTGATCACCAGGTCGTTGATGGTGATCGCATAGGCGCCGTCGCCCTCCTTGGGCGACTTGGCGTTCAACTGCTTCATCAGGTCGATCAGTGCATCGATCTCGATATCCATCGAGACGTAGAAATGCGGGATCGTCGACTTCGCCTCGGTCAGACGGCGGGCGATCACCTTCCGCATGGAGCTGTGCGGCACCAGCTTGTGCGGCGCCGTGATGACGGGTGCGGCGGCCTTCTGCATGGGTGCGGCGGGTGCCGCCGCGGCGGAGGCAGGGGGGACAGCCGTGGAGCCGGGCGCGGCCACGGTGGTGCCGTGAGCCTGCGCCGCCTCGATATCGGCGCGCACGATGCGTCCGTTGGGGCCGGTGCCCTTCAGCGCCGACAAGTCGATGCCGGCCTGCTTCGCCATGCGCCGCGCCAGCGGCGAGGCGAAGACACGCTCTCCCGAGGCGGGCGCCGCATGCCCGTTCAGCGCCGGCTGGGGCGCGGCGGGCGCAGGTGCGGTTTCGGCCTTCGGCGCCGGAGCAGCAGCCGGTGCCGCACTCTGTGCCGGGGCAGCGGCCGGCGCATCGGACGGGACCGCCTCGCCTTCCTCCACCAGCACGGCGATCGGTTCGTTCACCTTCACATTGGCGGACCCATCCGGGACGAGGATCTTCCCCAGCACGCCCTCGTCGACCGCCTCGACTTCCATCGTCGCCTTGTCGGTCTCGATCTCGGCGATCACGTCGCCGGCCTTGATCGTCTCGCCTTCCTTTTTCAGCCAGCGCGCGAGCGTGCCCTCGGTCATCGTCGGGCTGAGCGCCGGCATCAGGATGTTGGTGGCCATGTCTATCCTCCCCCGCTCAGACGATCTTCTTGACCGCGTCCACCACCCATTCGGGCTGCGGCAGCGCGAGCTTCTCCAGGTTCGCCGCATACGGCAACGGCACGTCGACGCCGTGCACGCGCACCGGCGGGGCATCGAGCCAATCGAACGCGTGTTCGATCACCTGCATCGCCACTTCGGCGCCGATGCCGGCATAGGGCCAGCCTTCCTCGACGCTGACCAGGCGGTTGGTCTTCTTCACGCTTTCCACGATGGTCGCGGTGTCCAGCGGGCGCAGGGTGCGCAGGTTGATGACTTCGGCCTCGATGCCCTGTTCGGCCAGCGCTTCGGCCGCCTTCATTGCCACGCCGACCATGATGCTGAAGGCCACGATGGTGACGTGCTTGCCGGCGCGCTCGACCTTCGCCTTGCCGATCGGGACGATGAAATCGTCGTCGGTGGGGCATTCGAAGGTGTGGCCGTAGAGGATCTCGTTCTCCAGCACGATCACCGGGTTCGGGTCGCGGATCGCGGCGCGCAGCAACCCCTTAGCGTCGGCGGACGACCAGGGCGCGACGACTTTCAGGCCGGGCACATGGGCATACCAGCTCGCATAGCACTGGCTGTGCTGCGCGGCGACGCGCGACGCGGCGCCGTTCGGGCCGCGGAAGACGATCGGGCAGCCCATCTGGCCGCCGGACATGTACAGCGTCTTGGCGGCCGAGTTGATGATCTGGTCCATCGCCTGCATGGCGAAGTTGAAGGTCATGAACTCGACGATCGGCTTCAGGCCGGTCAGCGCCGCGCCGACCGCCATGCCGGTGAAGCCGTGTTCTGTGATCGGCGTGTCGATGACGCGCCTGGCGCCGAACTCCTCCAGCAGGCCCTGGCTGATCTTGTAGGCGCCCTGGTACTGCGCGACTTCCTCACCCAGCAGGAACACGTCGCCGTCGCGGCGCATCTCCAGCGCCATGGCGTCGCGCAGCGCCTCGCGCACGGTGATCGGCTTGGTCGGTCCCCAGTCTTTCTCGGGGGCCGAGGTGTCAGGGGCATGCGCCGCATGCGGTGCCGCAGCGGGTTCGGGGGCCTTCGCCAATGGCGGGGCCGGTGCAGGGGTCGGGGCTTCGGCGGCTTTCGGCGCCGGCGCGGCATTGACCGCTTCCCCGTCCGAACCCAGCACGGCGATCGGCGTGTTCACCGCCACGCCTTCGGTGCCCTCCGGCACCAGGATCCTGGCCAGCTTGCCCTCATCGACCGCCTCGACCTCCATGGTCGCCTTGTCGGTCTCGATCTCGGCGATCACGTCGCCGGCCCGAACCTCGTCGCCGACGTCCTTCAGCCAGCGCGCCAATTTGCCTTCGGTCATGGTGGGCGACAGCGCCGGCATCAAAATCTGGGTCGCCATCGCTTCAGCCCTCCAGCAATACGTCGGTGTAGAGTGCGGACGGTTCCGGCTCCGGACTGGATTGGGCGAAGTCCGCCGCGTCCTGGATGATCGCCTTCACCTCGTCGTCGATCTGCTTGATGCGCCTCTCGTCGACATCCATCGCCTCCAGGCGGTGGCGCGCATTCTCGATGCAATCGTGCTGGGTGCGCATCATCTGCACCTCCTCACGCGTGCGGTATTTCGCCGGGTCGGACATCGAATGCCCGCGATACCGGTACGTCTTCACCTCCAGCAGATACGGCCCGTTCCCCGCTCGGCAATGTGCCACGGCGGCTTCGGCGGCTTCCTTCACCGCCAGCACGTCCATCCCGTCCACCTGCGTGCCGGGAATGCCCCAGGGCGCGCCGTTCTTCGACAGGTCATGACTGGCCGAGGCCCGCTCGACCGAGGTGCCCATGCCGTATTTGTTGTTCTCGATGACGAACACGCAGGGCAGCTTCAGCAGCGCTGCGAGGTTGAAGCTTTCGTAGACCTGGCCCTGGTTCGACGCGCCCTCGCCGAAATAGGTCAGGGAGACGCGGTCGTTGCCACGGTAATGATTGGCGAAGGCAAGCCCGTTGCCCAGGCTGACCTGCGCGCCGACGATGCCATGGCCGCCGTAGAAGTTCTTCTCCTTGCTGAACATGTGCATGGAGCCGCCCTTGCCATGCGAATACCCGCCGGACCGGCCCGTCAGCTCCGCCATCACGCCGCGCGCTTCCATCCCGGTGGCGAGCATGTGGCCGTGATCGCGATAGGAGGTGATGACAAGGTCGCCCTCCTCGATCGCCAGCTGCATGCCGACGACGACCGCCTCTTGCCCGATATACAGATGGCAGAAGCCGCCGATCAGGCCCATGCCGTAGAGTTGGCCGGCCTTTTCCTCGAACCGGCGGATCAGCAGCATCGTGCGGTACGCCTTCAGCAGCATGTCGCGGTCGACAGGTTTCTCCTTGGGCTTGCTGCCGCGTTTCCTGGTCTCGGTCTGCGCCATGCGACATTCCTCCGCTGCGGGTTGCGCGACACGTAGCGGCAGATAGGCGGCCAGGGCAAGCGGCCAAGGGGGGAAAACCTTGTTGGTGCAATGCAATAGGTGATGTTAACCACATTCCGGTTAACGCATTGGCCGGACGCGCTGGTGATATGACCGTCTTGATACCGATTTCACAAATCCAGTCATGTGCGACATAAAATTACGTGACGTCGGGCCGATTAGCAGAGAGGTTGCCCGATTTGGGCGCGCCGCCACCCTCTCCGCCACCGGACGAGAGTGGCCAAAGCGCTCCCGTGCCCAAACAAGGCAATGCCTCGATCATCCGGCCTGACGGATCAGCACCGCCCAGCGGTCGAGGATCGGCAGCACCACATCCTCCTTCGCAGCCGGAAGGCTGACGGAAACCCGGACGACCCCGAGATCGCGGTATCGCTTCAACGTCTCGGCATCCTCACCCGATCCGAAGATCGTCACCGGACAGGAGTCGGCGGAGCGTCCCGCCTCGGCCAGCATCTGGCGGAACTTCGGCACGAAATCGAACACATCGCCGTATTGGCCGGGCCGTCCGGCAAGCGGGATCCAGCCTTCGCCATAACGCACGGCACGCCGAGCACCGTGGGGAAAGGCGCCGCCGACGATGACGGGCGGGTGGGGCTTCTGGATCGGCTTCGGCCAGGTCATCATCGGGTCGAACTTGACGAACTCGCCGTGATAGGCCGGCTTCGATTGCGTCCAGATCGCCTTCATCGCCTCCACGCGCTCTCGCACCAGCTTGGCGCGGGTCGCGAAGGCGGTGCCGTGGTCCTCCATCTCCTCGGCGTTCCAGCCCACGCCGATGCCGAACAGGAAGCGCCCGCCCGAGACCTGATCGATCGATGCGACCAGCTTCGCCGTCTGGATCGGATCGCGCTGGTTGACCAGGCAGACGCCGGTTCCGACCTTCAGGGTCTTGGTCGCCGCCGCGGCCATGGTCAGCGTCACGAACGGGTCCATCACGTCGTAGTACTGCTTCGGCAGGTCGCCGCCGCCCGGCCAGGGCGAGCGGCGGGACAGCGGGATATGGGAGTGCTCAGGGGCCCAGACGGACTCGAAGCCACGCTGCTCCAGCGCGGTCGCCAGCGCGGCCGGGGTCATCGAGTAATCGGTGAAGAACATCGAAGCGCCGAAATGCATGGCCGCACCTCCCTGACGTTGGACGGGAGAGCTTTGCATGCCCGGACGCGTCCGTCACGGGCGGGGCCTCGTCCGGCCGGGCCGAACCCGACCGGACCAGAAGGGCGAAACAGGCGGGCGAACTACAGTCCCCGCGCGGTGGCCGCGTTCAGAGCGGACCCGATCAATTGCAGGCAGCCTTGCAGGTCATGGGCCGCCAGGGCCTGCCGTGCCTGGCTGATCTGCGCGATCAGCGGGCTGGTGTCGGGGACACCGGTCGTGCCCATCGGCACGGACCGATCCAGAAGCCGCGTCTGCGCCATTTCCAGGGACGATTCCGCTTCAGCCAGCCGGCCCGTGGCGATCGAACCCTGGGCGGCCCGCAGGTAGTCGCTGGCGCGCGCGCCCTGGGCGATATTCGGCTCCGGAAGAGGGGTCAACACCTGCGCGTCGGCAGCCACCGGCGCGGCGGCGAGAAGGGCAACGAGTATCAGGGAAGCACGCATCGGACGGGTTCTCCGCAGTTAGCCGCCACGCCGAGGCGCGACCGGCGAGGCCTTGATCATATAGCGACAGATACGCGTGATCCGATATTGCTTCTCCGTCACGGACCTCACGCTCCCGGCGTCGTGAAAAAAATCGGGACAATCATGCGCGATCGAAGGGTCGATCATCGCCAGCGCCGATGGAACCAAAGCCATTGGCCGGGATGCTCCCGGATCCAGCCTTCGATCACGGTGGTGATCATCTGGGTAGCGGCGGCGACATCGATTTGCCCCTCGGCGTCGCGCGGCAGTTCATAGGGGCCCGTCGCGTCGATGCGAAAGCGCTGGTCCGGCAGGCGCACGACGCGCACGCCGACCACCGGACAGTCGAAGCGCCGGGCGAGCCGGGCGATGGAGGGATTGGCCTTGCAGCGGCGGCCGAAGAAAGTGACGTCGACGCCGCGGGAGAAGTGCTGGTCCACCAGCATGCCCAGATGTTCGCCAGCCTGCAGCGCCGCCGCCATCTCCAGGGCGGCCTGCGACCGAGTGCGGATCATCCGTCCCATCAGGGGCGCGCGGATACGGATGATTTCTTTCGCGACAGCCTTGTTGTTGGGCATGCGGTAGACCACCGCCGAAGGAAGCCCATGTGCGGCGGCGGCGATCGCCGGCAGTTCCCAGTTCCCCAGATGCGCGGCGAAGCATAGAGCGGGTTTGCCGTCGGTGCGCAGTTGCTCGAACAGCGGTATCCCGTCGGTCAGGATACGGCCGGTGTTGGGATGCTCCGGGTCGAAATCCCAGATGCGCGCCATGTGGACGTATTCGCCGACGACGCGGCCGAGATTCTCCCACGCCTCGCGCAGGGTGGCTTCGATCCACGCGTCGTCGCGGTCGGGAAAGGCGTGCTGCAGGCCATCGCGTCCGATGCGGTGCGCCGGCAGCCACGGACCAAGCCAACGGGCGAGGCGGCCGCAGAACGCCGATGCCCAGGCCGGATCGGTGCGGCGCAGCAGCCGGATCGACCATTTCACCAGGCGTCCGAGGATGCGGTCGCCATACAGGGCCAGTTGGCGACGCACGGGTCTAGAGTTCGATCAGCAGCTTGCCGAACACGTTCCGCGATTCCAGCCGTTCGATGCCGGCCTGGAAATCCGCCAGCCCGAACACGGTGTCGATCACCGGCGTGACGCCCGCCGCGATCCGGTCCAGCGCGCGTGCGAGCGCGGAGAGCGGTGAGCCGAAAGACCCGATGATCCGGTACTGCTGCTGGAACAACTGCATCAAGTTGATGCTTCCGCTGGGTCCCGACGTGGCGCCGCAGGTCACCAGCCGTCCGCCGCGCCGCATCGACAGCAGCGATCCGGCCCAGGTATCGGCGCCGGTATGCTCGAAGACGACGTCCACGCCTTTCTTGCCGGTCAGCTTGCGAACGATGCCCTCGAACCGGTCCTCCCGGTAATTGATGACGTGGTCGGCGCCGAGCGCCTTGGCTTTCGCCGCCTTGTCGGCGGAGCCGACGGTGGTGATGACGGTGCAGCCCAGGGATTTGGCGATCCGGATGGCGATGCTGCCGATGCCGGAGCCGCCGGCATGGACCAGGATCCACTCGCCGGGTTCCAGGTGGGCGTTGTCGAACAGCATGTGCTCGACCGTGGCGTAAGCGACGCTGACGCAGGCCGCGTCGCGAAGGCTGACGGACGGAGGGATTTTCGCGAGCAGGCGGGCAGGGTGGTTGGTCAGGTCCTGCGCGAAGCCGTCGATATGGAAGCCGCGCACGCCGCGGACATTCTCACACAGGTTGTCCTGGCCGCGGGTACAGAACCGGCAGGTCCCGCAGGTCAGCGCGCCATAGGGGACGACGCGGTCCCCCGGTTGCAGGCCGGATACGCCGGACCCGACCGAGACGACCTCACACGCCGCTTCGGCGGCGACGGTCAGCGGATATTGGCGCTTGGCGAAGGCCATGCCGCGATAGCCCCACACGTCGATATGGTTCAGCCCGACGACATGCACCCGAAGCTGGACTTCGCCGTCCGAGGGTGGGGCAGGGGGCTCGCGCTCCGTCACCGTGACCTGGCGGTCGGCAAGGAGTTGCAGGGCGCGGATGGAGGGCATCGTGGTGGTCCTGATGGGTGGCTGTGACGATGAGGTAAAAGCCCATGCCGAGGCCGGCAATCCCATGCGGGTCGTTAACCGGTTGTTCAGTCACGGATCGGACAATGAAAAAGCCGGCGGGAATAGGCCCGCCGGCTTACTCGGAGGAGAAAAACCGATGAGAAAGCATCGGCCTTTCCTGCGAAGGACAGTGGTGAAGATTGAGGTAAAAGTCAAGCTCACCATCATCCAGCGATAGGGGGCGTGCCGGTTCCGTCGGGATCCTTCCGCCGGGACCGGCCGCTTCCTTCGAGGACCTCTTGGCGAGGACCTCTTGGCAAGGACCTCTTGGCAAGGACCTCTTGGCCGTATGCCGCTGCCTTGCCAGCCACCAGCCTGCTGCTTACCCTCCGGCCCCTGGCGGGTACCGACGAACAACACGGGAAGGGTGCGTCACATGAAGTTCCTGGTCATTCAGGGCGCCGGCATGAACATGCGCGGCAAGGTGCAGACCGAGATCTTCGGCACCATGACGCTCGACGAATACAACCAGAATATCCTCAAATACGCCGAAGAATTGGGTGTCAGCGTCGAGATCTTCCATTCCAACATCGAAGGCGAGGCGATCAACCGCCTCTATGCGGCGAATGACGAGGGTTTCGACGGCGCGCTGTTCAATCCGGCCGGGTTCTCGCGCGGCTATCCGGCGTTGACGGCTGCGATCAGCCAGGTCTCGTTCCCGGTGATCGAGGTGCATATCTCCAACCCGGTCCGGCGCGGGCCCGTATCCGATATCGCGTCGGTGGCGCTGGGCATGGTCACCGGCTTTGGGGTGTTCGGCTACTATCTGGGCCTGCGTGGGTTGCGAGACCGGGTCAAGCGCTGACCCGGCCCCTGTCCCGTTTCAGCCCTTCACGACGGTGACCACGACCTTCACCGCTGCCGACCCCGGCAACAGGCTTACGCTGTAGGTGTCGGGGCCGACATAGCCGCGATCAGGGGTGTAATCGATACGCGTTGAGTCGCCCACCGAATGGACCATCACCGTCCCATGGTTGGGCCGCGCGGTCAGCAGCCCCGCATCGTAGGGCTTGGGGCCATCCTGGTGCACCGACAGCCCGCACCAGCCGCCGTCGTTGCCGACCGTAATCGACGCCTCGGTCGTTTTTCCCGGCACCGGGCTGATCGACGGAGTCTGGCATTGCTTTGCCCCTCCCGTCACGTCCGCCGCGTAGACCGGCAGCGTCGACCGGTAGCCGCCGGGACCGCTACCGGAGCAGCCCGCCAGCACAGCGGTTCCAGCCAGGACCGTCACCATCGCCGCGGTCCGTTTTGTCACGATCATTCTGCCTCGCCTCGCCTTCAAACATGTCCCTGGCGGCGCGACTCGATGGGGGGCGCGCCAAACGCGGCCGCACACATAGCGCGTCCCCGCGCTATTGGAAGCCCGGTTTGCCGACCCGATCCGCCGTTTGGCGTACACGTTTGAAAAGCCTCGCATCACGATTTGGTACTACCCCGCATCGTCGTGCCGGTGCGTGCCTTCGTTGCTGTGTGCGGACCGGCGGGCAGCCTCACCGATTCCTTGTCGGCGCCGGTCCGGGATGCTTAATGCCCCAATTCAACTGCCGGGACGACGATGCAACAGACCGCGCCAAGCTTTCAGGAGCTGATTCTGCGCCTGCATGGATTCTGGTCGCGCCAGGGCTGCGTGATCCTGCAGCCTTATGACGTGGAGATGGGCGCCGGCACCTTCCATCCCGCCACGACCCTTCGCGCGCTTGGCCCCAAACCCTGGCGCGCCGCCTATGTCCAGCCCAGCCGCCGGCCCACGGACGGCCGGTACGGGGAGAACCCGAACCGGCTGCAGCACTATTACCAGTACCAGGTCATCATGAAGCCCAGCCCGGCCGACGCTCAGGACCTGCTGCTGGCCAGCTATCGGGAGATCGGCCTCGACCCCCTGCGCCACGATTTCCGCTTCGTCGAGGACGATTGGGAAAGCCCGACCTTGGGGGCTTGGGGGCTGGGGTGGGAAGTGTGGTGCGACGGCATGGAAGTCGGCCAGTTCACCTATTTCCAGCAGGTCGGCGGCATTCCCGTCACCTATCCCAGCTTCGAGATGACCTACGGCCTGGAACGGCTGGCGATGTACGTCCAGGACAAGGAAAACGTCTACGCCCTGGATTTCAATGGACAAGGGGTGACCTACGGCGACGTCTTCCTGCGCGCCGAGAAGGAGTACAGCGCCCACAACTTCGAATTCGCCGACACCGAGATGCTGTCGCGCCACTTTGCGGACGCGGAAAAGGAATGCGCCGCCCTGCTGGAACACCGCCTCGCCCTGCCGGCCTATGACCAGTGCATCAAGGCCAGCCACTTGTTCAACTTGCTGGACGCGCGCGGGGTGATCAGCGTGACGGAGCGCGCCAGCTATATCGGCCGCGTCCGCGCGCTGGCGAAAGGTTGCTGCGAGGCCTGGGTGGCAGGTGAAACACGATCCCAAGTCGCGGCAGGCGCCGGCGAAGGCGCTTGACGAACCCCTGCTGTTCAAAGGCACCGACTGCGTCCAAACCGATCACAAGCCGGCCCTGAAGGTTGAGTGAATGCCCGAACTTTTCATCGAACTCTTCAGCGAGGAAATCCCCGCCCGCATGCAGCGGAACGCGGCGGCGGACCTGGAACGCGCTATCGCTGCCGCGCTCGCCGCCGTCGCGCCGAAGGATATCCAGACCTGGTACGGCGCCCGCCGCCTGGCGCTGAAGGCGGATGTCCAGGCTGAGGTCGCGGCCGCCAGCTCCGTCGAACGCGGTCCGCGCGCCAACGCGCCCGAACAGGCGCTGACCGGCTTCCTGCGCAAGCACAACGCGACCCGCGACCAGCTTCGCCAGGAAGGCGACTATTGGGTGTTGGAGAAATCCAGCGCCGCGGTCTCGGCTTCCGAACTGGTCGCAGGTGCGATGCCCGGACTGCTGCGCCGCTTTCCCTGGCCCAAGTCCATGCGCTGGGGCGAAAGCAGCTTCATGTGGGTCCGCCCGCTCCGCCGCATCATCTGCCTGCTGGACGGCGCGGTCGTGCCCTTCGACCTGCGGGACGGCGCGGATGACGGCCACGGCCTCGCGGCTGGCGACTTGACTGAGGGCCACCGCTTCCACGCCCCTGGCGCCTTTGCCGTCTCCAGCGCCGCCGCCTGGCTGCGCGAACTGACCGGGCGCCGCGTCCTGGCCGATGCCGCCGACCGCAAGCGGGTGATCGCCGAGCGGGTCGCCGGCCTCGCCGCCGAGAAGGGACTGGCCGTCGTGGACGATCCCGGCCTGCTGGATGAGGTCGCCGGCCTGGTCGAGTGGCCGGTCCCGCATCTGGGCCGCATCGCGGACGAGCATATGGACCTGCCGCCCGAGGTGATGCAGGTCAGCATGCGGGTGAACCAGCGCTATTTCGCCCTGCGGTCCCCCGATGGCGCCGCCGCGCCCTGGTTCGCCTTCGTCGCCAATATCGAGGCCGATGACGGCGGCAAGGCGATCGTCGCCGGCAACGAACGCGTCCTGCGCGCGCGCTTCGCCGATGCCAGGCACTTCTGGGACCTGGATCGCAAGACGAAGCTGGCCGACCGGGTGCCGGCGCTGGAGAAAGTGACGTTCCAGGCCAAGCTGGGGACACAGGGGGAACGGGTCCGCAGGCTGGTCGCCCTGGCGCGGGCCATTGCCCCCAAGGTCGGTGCCGATCCGGACCTGGCCGCGCGCGCGGCGGAACTGGCGAAGGCCGATCTTGTCAGCGGCATGGTCGGCGAATTTCCCGAACTTCAGGGCGTCATGGGCCGCTATTACGCGCTGCATGACGCGGAAGACGCGCAGGTCGCCGACGCCGTCCGCGACCATTACGCACCGCGCGGACCGAACGAGGCGGCGCCGTCCGCCCCGGTCTCCGTCGCCGTGGCCCTGGCCGACAAGCTGGATCAACTGGTCGGCTTCTTCGCCATCGGCGAGAAACCGACCGGTTCCGGAGACCCCTATGCCCTGCGCCGTGCGGCCCTGGGGGTCATCCGCATCATCCGGGAAAACGGACTGCGCCTGCGGCTGCGCGGCCTGTTGCCGGCCACGGATGCCGAGACGGCGCAGGCCGTGCTCGGCTTCATCCTCGAACGTCTCGTTGTCCAGCTTCGCACCGATGGCGCGCGCTACGATGTGTTGAACGCGGTGTTCGGGGCTGCGGGCCTGGCCAAGGACGATGACCTGGTCGATTTGCTGGCGCGGACCGAAGCCGTCAGTATGCTGCTCCGCACAAAAGACGGTGTGGACCTGCTTGCCGCCTATCGCCGAGCGGCCAATATCCTGCGGATAGAGAGCCGCAAGGACGGTCCGCACGAGGGTGCGCCATCCGCCGGCTCAGAGCCGGCGGAGATCGCGCTTTTCGATGCGCTGGCGGGTCTTGGTGATATAAGGGAGGTACTGGAACGAGAGGACTACACGGCTGCCATGGCCATGACCGCTCGGTTGCGTGCGCCGCTCGACTTGTTTTTCGACAAGGTGACGGTCAACGCACCGGAGCCGGAATTACGCCGCAATCGTTTGCGTCTTCTCAATCACATGCGTTCAATCATGGATCAGATTGCCGATTTCTCGCGTATTGAAGGCTGAATGGGATCCGACATGACCAAATGGGTTTACAGGTTCGGTGCCGGCCACAACGAAGGCCGTGCGGATATGCGCAACCTGCTGGGCGGCAAGGGCGCCAACCTGGCCGAGATGGCCTCGATCGGCCTGCCTGTCCCGCCTGGCTTCACCATCAGCACGGAGGTCTGCACGGCCTTCTATGACAACGACCGCAAATACCCCGACGACCTGAAGCCGCAGGTCGATGAGGCGTTGAAGGCGGTCGAGACTGCGGTTGGCCTCAAATTCGGCGACCCGACCCATCCGCTGCTGGTTTCCGTCCGTTCGGGCGCCCGCGTGTCCATGCCGGGCATGATGGATACCGTGCTGAACCTCGGCCTGACCGACGACACCGTCGAAGGGCTGGCCAAGGCGTCGAACGACGAGCGTTTCGCCTGGGATTCCTATCGCCGCTTCATCCAGATGTACGGCTCCGTCGTCCTGGGCGTCGACCATCACCGGTTCGAGGAGATCATCGAGCACGCCAAGCACGGCGCCGGCGTGATCGAGGACACGGCGCTGACCGCCAATGACTGGCGCGGCGTGGTAGAGGGCTACAAGGACCTGGTGCACCAGGAGACCGGCAAGCCCTTCCCGCAGGACCCGGCGGAACAGCTTTGGGGCGCGATCGGCGCGGTGTTCGGCTCCTGGATGAACCCGCGCGCCATCACCTATCGCAAGCTGCACGACATCCCGGCCGAATGGGGCACGGCGGTCAACGTGCAGGCCATGGTGTTCGGCAACATGGGCAATGACTGCGCCACCGGCGTCTGCTTCACGCGCGACCCGTCCACCGGCGCGAACATGTTCTATGGCGAGTACCTGGTGAACGCGCAGGGCGAGGACGTCGTGGCCGGCATCCGCACGCCGCAGCCGCTGTCCAAGGCGGTCGCCAAATCCGGCGAAGTCCCGCTGGAGGAGGCGATGCCGCAGGCCTATGCCGAGTTGATGCAGGTCCGGCAGACGCTGGAAAAACACTACAAGGACATGCAGGACATCGAGTTCACGGTGCAGCAGAACAAGCTCTATATGCTGCAGACCCGGAACGGAAAGCGCACTGCCGCGGCGTCTTTGAAAATGGCCGTCGACATGGCGCATGAGGGCCTGATCGATGAGGCCGAGGCGGTGATGCGGGTCAACCCGTCCTCGCTGGACCAATTGCTGCACCCGATGCTCGACCCCAAGGCGCCGCGCACGCTGCTGGCCAAGGGGCTTCCTGCCAGCCCCGGCGCGGCATCGGGTGTCGTCGTGTTCTCGGCCGACGAGGCGGAAAGCCGCGCGGCGAAGGGTGAGGCGGTGATCCTGGTGCGGATCGAGACGAGCCCCGAGGACATCCACGGCATGCACGCCGCCAAGGGCATCCTGACCACGCGCGGCGGCATGACCAGTCACGCGGCGGTCGTCGCCCGTGGCATGGGCCGTCCCTGCGTCTCGGGCGCGGGCGGCATCAGCGTCGACTACAACGCCCAGGTCCTGACTGCCGGCGGCAAGTTCGTGCGCGCGGGTGAGACCGTGACGCTCGACGGCGGCACCGGGGAGGTGTTCATCGGCCCCGTCGCCATGATCGAACCGGCGCTGTCGGGCGATTTCGGCACGCTGATGGAGTGGGCCGACAAGAAGCGGCGCATGAAGGTCCGCACCAACGCGGAAACCCCGATGGACGCCGAGACCGCGCGCAAGTTCGGCGCCGAAGGCATCGGCCTGTGCCGCACGGAGCACATGTTCTTCGATCCGGAGCGTATCCTCGCGGTCCGTCAGATGATCATGTCCTCGACCGAGGCCGGCCGCCGTGCGGCCCTGGACCGGCTTCTGCCGTTCCAGCGGGAGGATTTCCGGCAGCTTTTCACCATCATGGCCGGATTGCCCGTGACCATCCGCCTGCTGGACCCGCCGCTGCACGAATTCCTGCCGCACGCGGATTCCGAGATGCAGGAGGTCGCGGACAGCCTGGGCGTCGACATCGAGACGATCCGCCGCCGTGGCGCCGAATTGGCGGAAGCCAACCCGATGCTGGGCCATCGCGGCTGTCGTCTGGGTGTGTCGTTCCCGGAAATCTATGAGATGCAGGCCCGTGCGATCTTCGAGGGTGCGCTGGAAGTGGCCAAGGAAACCGGCAAGGCACCGGTGCCCGAGATCATGATCCCGCTGGTCGGCACGCGGAAGGAACTGGAGATCACCCGCGCCCAGGTCGAGAAGGTCGCCAAGGAGGTCCTTGCCTCGGCCGGTCGGACGGTCGACTACAGCGTCGGCACGATGATCGAGTTGCCCCGCGCGGCCCTGGTTGCCGACAAGATCGCCGAGATCGCCGACTTCTTCAGCTTCGGCACCAACGACCTGACACAGACCGTCTTCGGCCTGTCGCGCGACGACGCCGGCAAGTTCCTGCCCCATTACGTGGAGGCGGGCATCCTGCCGAAGGACCCGTTCGTATCGATCGACGTCGAAGGCGTGGGCGAGATGGTCCGCATCGCCGCCGAGAAGGGTCGCCGTGCCAAGAACGCGTTGAAGCTTGGCATCTGCGGCGAGCATGGTGGCGATCCGGCCTCGATCGCATTCTGCGAGAAGGTCGGGCTGGACTACGTGTCGTGCTCCCCGTTCCGCGTGCCGGTGGCGCGCCTGGCGGCGGCGCAGGCGGCATTGGGGGCGGCGAGCGACCGGACGGCGTAGACACAAGGTCCCGGGCCCCGGAGAGATTCCAGGCATAGCGATCCC
>NZ_DASZTJ010000281.1:0-3216 GCF_035548235.1 Rhodopila sp. | reverse complement strand
GCCGGACGGCGCCGGTGCGATGGATCCGGATGGAATGCCGGCGGCTTTCATGGATGCCGCCGCCCGCTCCCCCGCCGACCTGCAGCTTGCGCTTGGCCGCTTCTGGATGTCGGCCGGGATCGCCCCGGCGGCCGTCTTCGGCGTCGGTTCGGGGGAGATCGCGGCGGCGACCCTGGCGGGCCTGCGTCCGGCGGGGACGGCCCGGCCGACCGGCGCTGCCTTCATCTCCACCCGCACGGGGCGGATCGAAACGGCCTGGACCGAGGGCGACGGCGACTCCCGCCTCGACACGGCGATTGCCGCCGCCGCGTCCGCCGGCGCCGACGTCCTGCTGGTCCTGGGCGATGACAGCGCCTGCGCCGCGGGGACGATCGCGCGGCGAGCCGTATGTCATACCGTTATGGACGAAACTATTTGGCAGGGCGTGATCCAGGCGGCGCGGACGTTGTATCTGGCCGGCGTCGACCTGGCCTGGGACGTGTTCCATCGCCTGCCGGGGCAGGCGGGGGCCAGGCCGGTGCTCGACCTGCCGACTTACGCCTTCCAGCGGCAGCGCTATTGGCGGCCGGCAGACCCGGTGACGGCGGCGGCGGAGAAACCGGTGCAGGCGACGCCGGGTTTCGACTGGTCCCGGCTTGTCTCCGCCGTCGCCCAGCAAAGTGAGACCGGACCGCTCGGCTGGGACGTGACGCGGTTCGACGCACGCTGGCGCGCGGTCGATGCGCTGACCGCTGGATATGCCATCGACACGCTGGCCGGGTTCGGCGAGTTCGCCCAGCCCGGCGCGCGCGCGACGGCCGAGGATATCCTGCGCCGCCACGGGATCGCGCCGGGTTATCGCAACCTGGTGTATCGCTGGATGCTGCTGCTGGCGCGGGACGGTGTGCTGCAGGACGAGGGAAATGGGGTGTTCGTCAGCCCCTCTCCTCTCCGGCGGCGCGACCTTGCGGCGGCGTGGCAGGCAGTCGAGCGGCTGATGGCCGACGATCCGGACATGCTCGACTATGCGCGGCGCACCTGCGGCAAGCTGGTCGACTTGCTGACCGGACGGACAAATCCGTTGGAAGTGCTGTTCGCGCGCGGCTCGCTCGACATGGCCGAGGGGATTTACGAGCGCAGCCCCAGCGCGCGGTACCTGAACGCGATGGTCGCGTCGGCGGTGCGGTCGGCGCTGGCGGACCATCGCGGCGACGAACCGTTCCGCCTGGTGGAAGCGGGTGCGGGGACCGGCGGCACGACATCGTGCCTGGCCGAGTTCTTCCCGGCGGACGGGGAATACTGGTTCACCGACCTGTCGGATGTTTTCCTGACCCGGGCGCAGCGCCGGTTCGGGAAGAACCCGGCATTTCGTTTCAATCGCCTCGACCTGGAGCAGGCGCCGCCGGCGGAGCTGCCGGTGGGCCAGGCCGATGTGGTCCTGGCCGCCAATGTCATCCACGCGACACGCGACCTTGCCGTCACCCTCGATAACATGCGTGCCCTGCTGAAGCCGGGCGGATTGCTGGTGCTGCTCGAGTCGACGACGCATCACAGCATGCTCGACCTGTCGATCGGTTTCGTCGAAGGGTGGAATCGTTTCGACGACGCCTATCGGAGCTTTCATCCGCTGCTGGACGCCGACCGCTGGACGGCGCTGCTGCGGGAGCGTGGGTTCGTGACGGCGGAGCGGTTCCCGAAGGCCGGTTCGGTCACGGACAGGATCGGCCAGCATGTCATCGTCGCCCGCAACGACCTCGACATGCGCGCCGTCGCCGCGATCAAACGGTCAGCACCGGTCGAGGCCGTCGCCGCGTTCGTTGCGGAACCGGTTCAGGCCGACAAGCCGTTGGAGGCGATCGGGCGTGAGGCGCTGGAACGGATCGTCCGCCATTGCGCCGCGCAGGTCATGCATCTCGACCCCGCGACGCGGCCAGGGCCGCGGGAGCGTTTCTCCGACCTCGGCATGGATTCCTTGATGGCGCTGCAACTCCAGACCGATCTGTCCAAGGCGCTGGGCCTGGGCGACCGGCTGCCCGCGACGATCGCGTTCGACACCGGTACGGTGGAAGGGCTGACCGACGAGATCCTGCGCCTGGCGGCGCCGGCGCGGCCCGAGGCGGAACCGGTGCCCGTGGTTCGGGCCACGTTGCCGGGTGTCAAGAGCGCGGCCGACCTGGCCGACATGTCCGACGAAGAGGTCGAAGCGCTGCTGGCGCAGCGCGTCCTCGCCAACCAGATGGTGGTAAGCCGATGAGCGCGACGTCTCCGCTTCGACAGGCTTTCCTGGCGCTGCAGGACGCACAGGAACGTGTCGCCGCGCTGGAAGCGGAAAGGAACGAGCCGATCGCCGTGATCGGCCTGGGGTGCCGCATGCCGGGCGGCGAATCCGTGGATGCGTTCTGGGACATGCTGCACCGTGGGCATGATGCGGTGTCGACGGACGTCGCACGGCGGTGGCACGATATCCGAGCCGAGGCGGAGGATGCGCCGGACACGATCCGCCACGCCGCCCTGGTGGACGCGCCGGACCAGTTCGACGCGGAGTTCTTCGGCATCGCCCCGCGCGAGGCGGCCAGCATGGATCCGCAGCAGCGGCTGCTGCTGGAGGTGACCTGGGAGGCGCTGGAGCATGCCGGCATCGCGCCGACGTCGCTGTACGGGTCGCCGACCGGCGTCTATGTCGGTATCTGCACCTATGACTACTCGTTGCTTCGGTTGGCAACGACACCATTGTCCGACCTCGATGCCCATTTCGGATCGGGTACGGCGCACAGCATCGCGTCGGGGCGGATTTCCTATCTGCTGGGCCTGCGCGGGCCAAGCCTGTCGATCGACACGGCATGTTCGTCCTCGCTGGCGGCGATCCACCTGGCGATCGAGGGTTTGCGCCGGGGCGAGTGCGGCATGGCGCTGGCCGGCGGCGTCAACCTGATCCTGACGACCGAGGCGTCGCGTACGTTCGCCCGCGCCGGAATGCTGTCGCCGGACGGCCGCTGCAAGGCGTTTTCTGCGGGAGCGGACGGTTTTGTGCGCGGCGAGGGCTGCGGCGTTGTTGTGCTGAAGCGTCTGGGCGATGCGGTGCGTGACGGCGACCGTGTGCTTGCGGTGATCCGTGGCTCTGCGGTGAACCACGACGGCCCGAGCAGCGGGCTGACGGTGCCGAACGGGCTGGCGCAGCAGGCGCTGATCCGGCGGGCGCTGAAGGCGTCTGGGGTCTCGGCGGCCGAGGTCGGGTAT
>NZ_DASZTJ010000280.1:0-17310 GCF_035548235.1 Rhodopila sp. | reverse complement strand
GTGCCGGAAGGACGCAAGGTGTTCGCCAACCTGACGGTGGACGAAAACCTGCGCGTGCCGATCGACCGGCCCGGCCCGTTCGACATCCACCGCGTCTACAAGCTGTTTCCCCGGCTGGAGGAGCGGAAGACGAACCGTGGCCGACAGCTTTCGGGCGGCGAGCAGGAGATGCTGTCGATCGCCCGCGCCCTGCTGCTGAACCCCAAGCTGCTGATCCTGGACGAACCCAGCCAGGGGCTGGCGCCGCTGATCGTGAAGGACGTGTTCCGGATCGTTGCGCAAATGCGGGAAGAGGGAATTTCCGTCCTGCTGGTCGAGCAGAACGTGCGCATGAGCCTGGAAATCACCGACGACGCCTATGTGCTGGAAAACGGCGAGATGGTCTATTCCGGCCCCGCGGCAGAGCTGCAGGCGGATGAAGCTCGGATCCAGGCCCTGGCAGGCGCATCGGCCGAGGAGTGGAAGCTGGAAGACGTGCTGTCGTAGGGGATGCGGCTACGCCGCGCCTGCGCGGCAGGCCGCCAGCGTCCCCGCCAAATCCAGTGCCGCCAGCAGGCTGGTCGGATCGGCCGTGCCCCGCCCGGCGATATCGAATGCCGTCCCATGGTCCGGTGACGTCCGCACGATAGGCAGGCCCAGGGTGACGTTCACCCCGTGATCCATGTCCAGCGTCTTGATCGGGATCAGCGCCTGGTCATGATACAGGCAGATCGCCGCATCGTAACGCGTGCGCGCCGCCGCGGTGAACATCGTGTCGGGCGGCCAGGGACCGGAGACGTCGATTCCCTCGGCCCGCAGCGCATCGATCGCGGGCTGCACCAAGGTGGTTTCTTCCGAACCCAAAGCCCCCTGCTCGCCCGCATGGGGATTGAGGCCGGCCACCGCCAGCCGCGGCGATGCCAGCCCGAAATCCCGCTTCAACGCCGCAGCGGTGGTGCGAGCGGCGGCGGCGATCTTTTCCGGCGTCAGCCTGGCAATGGCATCGCGCAGCGAGACATGCACGGTAACCGGCACCACCCGCAGCATCGGGCTGGCCAGCATCATGACCTCCTGCCCGTCCACCCCGGTCAGATGGGCCAGGAACTCGGTATGGCCAGGGAAGGAGAACCCGGCCTGGTAGAGCACCGCCTTGTTGATCGGGTTGGTCACGACCGCGCCGGCCTCCCCGGCCAGGGCCAGCTTCGTCGCCAGCTCGATCGATCCGATGACGGCCTGCGCGTTCGCCGGACTGGGCTGGCCCGGGACCGCGGGTTCGACGAGCGGAACCGGCAGGACGGGCAGCGCGTCCGGGAAGACGGCGGGAGCCTCCGACAGGGCCGAGACGAGCCGGATCGGAGTCGCCAGGCCCAGCGCCTCGGACAGACGGCCAAGCCGAGCGGGATCATCCAGCGCGGCGAAGACGGAGCCGCCCTGGCGGCGCTGGTGCCAGGATTTCAGCGTCAGCTCTCCCCCGATTCCGGCCGGGTCGCCCATGGTGAGCGCCAACGGGGAGACGCGGGGGATCATGTGTCCCGGCCTTGGCAGGCCCGCACCCTGTCGCGCTCGCTGTCCATCAGATGTGCAGCGCCCGCTTGTCGACCGCGAGCGCAGCTTCCTTCACGGCCTCGCTCAGCGTGGGGTGAGCGTGGCAGGTACGCGCCACGTCTTCGGCCGAGGCGCCGAACTCGATCGCCAGCGTCAGCTCCGCGATCAGGTGCCCGGCATCGGGGCCGAGGATATGCGCGCCCAGCAGCCGGTCCGTCGTCTTGTCCGCCAGCAGCTTCACGAACCCGTCCGTGTCGCCCATAGCCCTGGCACGGCCGTTGGCGGTAAACGGAAATTTGCCGACCGAGTAGGCCACGCCCGCGGCCTTCAGCTCATCCTCCGTTTTCCCCACCGACGCCACTTCCGGCCACGTGTAAACCACGCTCGGGATCGCGTCGTAGTTCACGTGCCCCGCCTGGCCGGCGAGGCGTTCGGCGATCGCGACGCCTTCTTCCTCACCCTTGTGCGCCAGCATCGGCCCGGCGATCACGTCGCCGATCGCGTAGATGCCGGGGACGTTGGTCGCCCAATGGCCATCGACCTTGATGCGCTTGCGCTCATCCAGCGCGACGCCGACCGTGTCGAGGCCCAGGCCTTCGGTGTAAGGCCGCCGGCCGATCGCGACGAGCACGATATCGGCCTTCAGCGTCTCGGCGGCGCCGCCCTTCACCGGTTCCACCGTCAGCGCCACGCCGTCGGCACCGGTGGTAGCGCCTGTCACCTTGGAACCGAGACGGAAGGTCATCCCCTGCTTTTGCAGGATGCGCTGGAAATTGGTCGCCAGCTCGGTGTCCATCCCCAGGGCGATGCGATCGAGGAACTCCACCACCGTCACCTTGGCGCCGAGGCGCTGCCAGACGCTGCCCAGCTCCAGCCCGATGACGCCGCCGCCGATCACCACCAGGTGGCCGGGGACCTTGTCCAACTCCAGCGCACCGGTCGAAGTGACGATCTGCTTCTCGTCGACGGTGACGCCGGGCAGCGGAACGCTCTCGCTGCCGGTGGCGATGACGATGTTCTTGGCGGTATAGGCCGTGCCGTCGACGTCGATCTGCCCGGGCGCGGTGATCTTGCCGGTGCCCTTCAGCCAAGTGACCTTGTTCTTGCGGAACAGGAATTCGACGCCCTTGGTATTGGCGGTCACGACATCCTGCTTGCTGGCCTGCATCTTGGCCAGGTCCAGCTTCACGCTGTCGATCAGGATGCCATGGTCCTTCAGGGCGTGCGCCGCCTTTTCGAACTCCTCGGAGGATTGCAGCAGCGCCTTGGAGGGGATGCAGCCGATATTCAGGCAGGTGCCGCCGAGGGTCGCGCGCTTCTCCACGCAGGCGGTCTTGAGACCGAGCTGGGCGGCGCGGATGGCGCAGACATAGCCGCCAGGGCCGGAGCCGATGATGATGACGTCAAAGGATTCACTCATCCGATAGCCCTCTTGGTGTCATGGCCGGGCTTGTCCCGGCCATCCACGTCCTTCGCGCGGCCCGCTTCCCCAAACGTCGCAGATGGCCGGGACAAGCCCCGCCATGACGGAAGGAGGCAGGCCGATTTGCGATTACAGATCCAGCAGCAGCCGCCGCGGATCCTCCACGCCCTCCTTCACCCGGACCAGGAAGGACACGGCCTCTTTCCCGTCGACGATCCGGTGGTCGTAGGACAGCGCCAGGTACATCATCGGCCGGATTTCGATCTTCCCCCCGACGGCCATCGGGCGTTCCTGGATCTTGTGCATCCCCAGGATCGCGGATTGCGGAGGGTTCAGGATCGGCGTCGACATCAATGAGCCGTAGATGCCGCCATTGGTGACGGAGAACGTGCCGCCGGTCAGCTCATCCAGCTTCAACTGGCCGTCGCGGGCGCGGCGGCCGAAGTCGGAAATGGCGCCTTCGATCGCCGCGAAGCCCATCTGGTCGGCGTCGCGGATGACCGGCACCACCAGGCCCGACGGGCCGCCGACGGCGATGCCCATGTGGACGAAGTTCTTGTAGATGATGTCCTCGCCGTCGATCTCGGCGTTGACGGCCGGGAATTCCTTCAGCGCGACGCAGCAGGCCTTCACGAACACGCTCATGAAGCCCAGGCGGACGCCTTTGTGCTTCTTCTCGAACGCGTCGCGGTATTCCGTCCGCAGCGCCATGATCGCCGACATGTCCACCTCGTTGAAGGTGGTCAGCATCGCGGCGGTATTCTGGGCTTCCTTCAGGCGCAGCGCGATCGTGCGGCGCAGGCGGGTCATCTTCACCCGCTGCTCGCGCGGCTCCTCCTGCCGCGGCGGCTTTGCCGCGACCGGGGCAGGGGCGGCAGGGGCCGAGGTCGGCTGGTTCAGGAACGCCAGCACGTCGCCCTTGGTGATGCGCCCATCCTTGCCGGACCCGTCGCCGATCGCACCGGGAGACACCTTGTTCTCGGTCATCAGCTTCGCGGCCGCCGGGAAGGGCGCGTGCGCCGGTTCGGCGGCGGGCGGAGGCGTCGTCGCCGGACGCGACACGGGCCCGCGCGGCGCGGGCGGCGGGTTCACGCCGGCGGGCGGGTTCGCGGCCGGACGCGCTTCAGCAGCAGCCGGGGCGGACGCAGCGGCCGCGCCGGCGCCGTCCAGCAGACCCAGGATCGCACCCACCTCCACCTCGGTCCCTTCCGGCACCGCGATCGACGAGAGCACGCCGGCCGACGGGGCGTTCACCTCGACGGTGACCTTGTCGGTCTCCAACTCGACCAGCGGCTCATCGGCTTTGACGGCCTCGCCCTGCTGCTTGATCCAGCGCGCCACCGTCGCGGTGGTTACGCTCTCGCCCAGAGCGGGCACTATGATTTCGGTCGCCACGGCGATCTCTCTCCAAAAGGCGGAAGTCTGTGCGGTCTAGTATCGCGCCCACGCCGAACGCGATACGCCACTTGCGGTGAAAATTGACCCGTTCACGCGGAAAATCCCCGCACGCCGGCCTCAGCCGATCCCCAGCACGGTGGAAACAAGCCGGGACTGCTCCGCCATATGGGTCTTCGCCAGCCCGGTCGCCGGGCTTGCCGCCGCGTCTCGGCCGGCATAGGCGGGCCGCCGGACCTTCATGTCCAGCTTCATCAGCACGCCCTCGATCCGCCGGTCGACGAACGTCCAGGCGCCCATGTTCTCCGGCTCCTCCTGACACCAGACCACGTCGGCATTGACGTAGGGGGTCAGGATGCGGGTCAGGCTGTTTTCCGGGAACGGGTAGTACTGCTCCAGCCGGACGATCGCGATATCGTCGATCTTGTGGTTCCGGCGCTCCTGCAGCAGGTCGTAGTAAACCTTGCCGGAGCACAGGACGACGCGGCGGACCTTTTCCGGCGGCTGGATCTCGTCGATCTCCGGGATCACGTACTGGAACCGCGAGCCTTCGGCGAAATCGGCCAGCGGCGAGACGGCCAGCTTGTGGCGCAGCAGCGATTTCGGCTCGAATACCACCAGCGGCTTGCGGAAGTTCCGCTTCAACTGCCGGCGCAGTGCGTGGAAGTAGTTCGCCGGCGTGGTGAAATTGCACATCCACATGTTGCGTTCGGCGCAAAGCTGCAGATAGCGCTCGATCCGCGCCGAAGAGTGTTCCGGCCCCTGGCCTTCGTAGCCATGCGGCAGCAGCATCACCAGGCCGGACATGCGCAGCCACTTCGTCTCGCCGGAGGCGATGAACTGATCGATGATGACCTGCGCGCCGTTGGCGAAGTCGCCGAACTGCGCTTCCCACAGCACCAGCGTCCGCGGATCGGCCAGCGAGTAGCCGTACTCGAAGCCCAGCACGCCGGCTTCGGACAGCAGCGAGTTGAAGATCTCGATCCGCGCCTGGTCGGGCTGGATGTTGTTCAGCGGGACGTATTCGTTCTGGTTGATCTGGTCGATCAACACCGCGTGGCGCTGGCTGAAGGTGCCGCGCTGCACGTCCTCGCCCGACAGGCGGACGCGATTGCCCTCGACGAGCAGGGTGCCGAAGGCCAGCGCCTCGCCGGTGGCCCAGTCGATATCCTGGCCGGACTCGATCGCCTGCCTCTTGGCCTCAAGCTGGCGGGCGATCTTGGGGTTGATGTTGAAGCCTTCGGGGACCCGTGAAAGGGCGGCGCCGACCGTCTTCAGTGTCTCCAGCGGGACCGCCGTCTGCTCCTCGACATGCGGCGTGTCTTCCCGTTCCGGAGGCACCAGGCCGGCCCAATGGCCTTCCAGCCAGTCCGCCTTGTTGGGCTTGAAGGATTTCGCCGCTGCGTTCGCGTCTTCCAGCGTCTTGGTGAACGTATCGAGCATCGCCTGCGCATCCGCGGCGGGCACGGCACCTTCGGTCGCCAGCTTCTCGGCATACAGCGTGCGCGTGGTCTTCAGCGCGCCGATGGCCTTGTACATCAGCGGCTGGGTGAACGCCGGCTCATCCGTCTCGTTATGGCCGTGGCGGCGATAGCAGACGATGTCCAACACCACGTCGCTGCCGAACTCCATGCGATATTCGGCGGCGAGGCGGGCGCAGAAGATCACCGCTTCGGGGTCGTCGCCGTTGACGTGCAGGATCGGCGCCTGGATCGACTTGGCGACGTCGGTGCAATACAGGCCCGAATAGGCATGCGCCGGCACCGTGGTGAAGCCGATCTGGTTGTTGACCACGATATGGATCGAACCGCCGGTGCGATAGCCGATCAACTGGCTCATCGCCAGGGTCTCATATACCAGGCCCTGGCCGGCGAAGGCGGCATCGCCGTGCATGACGATCGCCATCACCGACGAACGCGTGCGGGTATCGCCCGCCGAATCCTGCCGCGCCCGCACCTTGCCCACGACGACCGGGTCGACGGCCTCCAGGTGGGAGGGGTTCGGCTGCAGCGACAGATGCACGTTATGGCCGGCGATCTCGACATCGGTCGAGGTGCCCAGATGGTATTTGACGTCGCCGGAGCCCTGCACGTCCTCGGGCTTGAAGCTCTCGCCGCCGAATTCGCTGAACAGCGCGGTCAGCGGCTTCTTGACGATGTTGACCAGGGTGTTCAGCCGGCCGCGATGCGGCATGCCGATCGCGACCTCGTTCACGCCGCCGGCGGCGGCGACCTGGATCATCGCGTGCAGGGCGGGGATGGTGACCTCGCCACCTTCCAGGCCGAAGCGCTTGGTCGTGACATAGCGCTTCTGGCAGAACGCCTCGAACCCCTCGGCCTCGGTCAGGTGCTGCAGGACCGTGCGCTTTTCGTCCGCCGACAGGAAGGTGTTCCAGGGCGCCCCCTCGACCCGGCGCTGGATCCAGGCCTTCTGGCCAGGGTCCTGGATGTGCATGAACTCGACGCCGATCGGGCCGCAATAGCTGGCGCGCAGGATGCCGACGATCTCACGCAGGGTCGCGGTCTCCCGCCCCAGCACGTTGTCGATGAAGATCGGCTTGTCGAGGTCGGCATCGGTGAACCCGTAGGACGCGGGGTCGAGCTCCGGATGCGGATGCGGCACTTGCAGGCCCAGCGGGTCGAGGCGGGCTTCCAGGTGCCCGCGCACGCGATAGGACCGGATCAGCATCAGCGCCCGCAGCGACGCGATCGTCGCCTGCCGCACCTGTTCCGGATCGAGGCCGCCCGCGGCCTTGCCCGCCGGTTTCGCGGCCGGCTGCTCGTCTGAACCGAAGGCCGGGCGGGGCGCCCAGGACGCGCCGGAGGCGTCCTCCAACACCGACCGGGCTTCATCGTTCATGGCGGCGAACAGATCGGCGAAACTTGGGTCGACGGAACTGGGATTCGATACCCAGCGTGCGTACAGATCGGCCAGGAATGCCGCATTCGCGCCATTGAACGCCGACGCGATGATGTCGATACCGGGCATGATTGCGGTCCTTTATGCGTCCGGGGCCGCCTCTTAGAGAAGGCGTCCACGAGCGGAAAGCTCTTTTCAGCGCCGCAGGGTTGCTTGCGTCGCATGTCCTATAGGTTTTCGGCGGTCTCCGGTCCCAGGTTACGTCGTTTCCCGCTCAGGTTGCTCCGTGGCGCGGTGAAGCAAGCGGCACGCCAACATCGCCTCAATCGGCGGCCTGCCTCGAGGGACCGGCGATCCGAGCTCGGCATTCCGCGACGAACTGGTCGAATTCGGCCTTGTCGCGGGCGAAGCGGAGACGTTCCACGAAGGCGGCAAACTCTTCCTGCACCTGCTCCATGCGGCGCAGGGTCTCGGCGCGATATTCATCGAAGGTCAGCCGACCAGGACAGGGCAGCCCGCCCCCTAGCACACCCCAGGGCGGCGCGATGACCCACTGATCCTGCTGCGCTGGCGGAGGAGACCGTCGTTTGACGCGACCCATTCTTGCTGTTCCCACCGAGTTTTCAAAGCGTACCGCTGGCCGGCCAAGTCCGCGCGGCCGCACCAGCGCGTGGCGCCGGAAGCGAAGACAGACGCAGATTGGGTGCGGTCCCGGCCGGTTCAAGCGGGCATGGAATGCCCATACCTCTCGTGTGGGTTGCATTTACAGAAATGAGACAATTTATTCCAACCTGCAATTTCAGGTGGCAATGCCACCCTCCCACCGCGACATTCGCCTCTCGGCGATCTTGGCCTAGACTGCACGGCTTACCGAAGGAGCCGCCCATGCCTCACCCCCAGACCATGCGTTACGTCCAGGCCAGCGGCCCCGGCGCGCCGGAGGTTCTGGGTCTTGCCACCGGTCCGGTGCCCGACCTCAAGGCGGACGAGGTGCTGGTCCGTGTCCTGGCCGCGGGCATCAACCGGCCGGACGTGCTGCAGCGTCAGGGCTCCTATCCGCCGCCGCCGGGTGCCAGTCCGATCCTGGGTCTGGAAGTCGCGGGCGAGGTGGTCGCCATGGGCCCCGAGGTCACGCTATGGACGATCGGCGACAAGGTCTGCGCTCTCGCCAACGGGGGTGGTTACGCCGAATACTGCGCCGTCGCCGCGACGCAGTGCCTGCCGTGGCCCAAGGGATATGACGCCATCAAGGCCGGCGCGGTGCCCGAGACCGCCTTCACCGTTTGGGCCAACCTGTTCCAGGCCGGCCGGCTGGCGAAAGGCGAGACGGTGCTCATCCACGGCGGCACCAGCGGCATCGGCGTCACCGCCATCCAGCTTGCCCACGAATTCGGTGCGCGGGTCTTCGCCACCGCGGGCAGCGAGGTCAAATGCGATGCCTGCCGCCGCCTCGGCGCAGATGTGGCGATCAATTACCGCACCCAGGATTTCGCTGCCGAGGTGAAGACCCTGACCAGCGGTAAGGGCGTCGACGTGATCCTGGACATGGTGGGCGCACCCTATGCGACCCGCAACGTCCGCAGCCTGGGGATGGATGGCCGACTGGTCATCATCGCCTTCCTGGAAGGCAGCAAGGCCGCCGAGTTCGACTTCCTGCCGGTGATGCTGCGGCGGCTGACGATCACCGGCTCGACGATGCGGCCCCGGACGACGGCGCAGAAAGCGGCCATCGCCGCCGAGCTGCGTGCCAAGGTCTGGCCGGTGCTGGATGCCGGGCGCTGCCCGCCGGTGATCCACGCGACCTTCCCGCTGTCCCAGGCCGCCGAGGCACACCGGCTGATGGAAACCAGCAGCCATATCGGGAAGATCGTCCTGACCGTGGGGTAACGGCGACATGTCCGGCTGGGGTGCGAGCTTCGACGGGAAACAGTACCTGAACCTGGAAACCGTCCGCCGCTCCGGCCAGGCGGTGCGCACCCCGGTCTGGTTCGCTGCCGCGCCTGACGGGACATTATATGTCTATACGATCGCCCGGACCGGGAAGGTGAAGCGTATCCGGCACACGCCGCTGGCGCGGATCGCGCCGTGCGATTTCCGCGGCAACGTCACCGGTCCCTGGTTCGACGCCACGGCGACCCTGGTGACCGGTCCCGATTTCGATTTCGGCATGGGCCTGATCGACCGGAAATACCGGCCGCTGAAGTGGCTGCTGGACCTGGGTTTCCTGGTGACGCGCCGCTCACGGGTGGTCATCCGCCTGTCGCCCCGTTGATCACGCGTCCCTGACATGATCATCAGATGTCCGAACCTCTTGACTCCCCCTTCGAAAAACGCCACTTCCCGGAAATCAGGACCCAACAAGTCCTGTTAGTCGTCAATCGTCCAACCCAAGGTTGCAGGCCGTCATGCTCCGGCTGTCAAAACTTGCCGACTACGCCGTCGTGGTCCTCGTGCGCCTGTCGCATCAGGAGGGGGTGCAGACCGCCCCCGGCATCGCCGCCGCGACGGGCATCCCCGAACCGACGGTCGCGAAGGTGCTGAAGATTCTTGCCAGCGCGGATCTCGTCGTCTCGCAGCGCGGCGCGAGGGGCGGCTACCGGCTCAAGCGCGGCCTGTCCGAGATTGGCGTGTCGGAGGTGATCTCGGCCATTGACGGTCCGATCGCCCTGACCGCGTGCGTCGACGGCTATAGCAGCACCGAGTGCGAATCCCGTGACCTGTGCCCGATGCGCGGGCGCTGGAACCCGGTCAATGCCGCGGTGCAGCGTGCGGTCGCCGCCATCACTTTGGCGGATATGCAGGACTCCATACCGCCGATGCGCACCGCCGCGCCGCCCGCCCAGCGCGCCGCCGCAGAATAGGACATCGAATGCCCGCTACGACCGAAACCCTCGACACCGTCCAGTCCGTCACGCAGTCCGGCTACAAGTGGGGCTTCGAGACGTCGATCGAGATGGACTTCGCCCCCAAAGGGCTGAACGAGGACATCATCCGCCTGATCTCCGCCCGCAAGGAGGAGCCGGACTGGATGCTGGACTGGCGCCTGAAGGCCTTCGCCGCATGGAAAGCGATGGAGGAACCGCATTGGGCCCGGGTCGACCATCCGCCGATCGACTACCAGGACCTCCATTACTACGCCGCGCCGAAGAAGAAGGCCGGCCCGCGCAGCCTGGACGACGTCGACCCCGAATTGCTGGCGATGTATGAGAAGCTGGGAATCCCGCTGAAGGAGCGGGCGATCCTGGCCGGTGTCGATCCCGGTGACCTCCCTGGGGAGACAGACCGCCAGATCGCGGTGGATGCGGTGTTCGACAGCGTCTCGGTCGCCACGACGTTCCAGAAGACGCTGAAGGAAGCCGGCGTCATCTTCTGCCCGATCAGCGAGGCGGTGAAGGAACATCCCGAGCTGGTGCGGCAATATTTGGGGACCGTGGTGCCGGTGGGGGACAATTTCTTCGCCGCGCTGAACAGCGCCGTCTTCACCGACGGCAGCTTCGTCTACATCCCCAAGGGCGTCCGCTGCCCGATGGAGCTGTCCACCTATTTCCGCATCAATGCCCGAAACACCGGCCAGTTCGAGCGGACGCTGATCATCGCCGACGAAGGCAGCTATGTCAGCTACCTGGAAGGCTGCACCGCACCCCAGCGCGACGAGAACCAGCTGCACGCCGCGGTGGTCGAGCTGATCGCGATGAACGACGCGCAGATCAAATACTCCACGGTACAGAACTGGTATCCGGGCGACTCCGAAGGCAAGGGCGGCATCTACAACTACGTCACCAAGCGCGGCGCCTGCCGCGGCGACCGCTCGAAGATCTCCTGGACCCAGGTCGAGACCGGATCCGCCATCACCTGGAAATACCCTTCCTGCGTGCTGCAGGGCGCGGACTCGGTGGGCGAGTTCTATTCGGTGGCGGTGACGAACAACCACCAGCAGGCCGATACCGGAACGAAAATGATCCATATCGGCAAGGGATCGCGCAGCACGATCGTTTCAAAGGGGATCAGCGCCGGCCGGTCGAACAACACCTATCGCGGGCTGGTGCGGATGCTGCCGACGGCGGCGAACGCACGCAACTTCACCCAGTGCGATAGCCTGCTGATCGGCGACAAATGCGGGGCGCACACCGTGCCCTATATCGAAAGCCGCAACCGCACGGCCAAAGTGGAACACGAGGCGACGACGTCGAAAATCGCCGAGGACCAGTTGTTCTACTGCCGCAGCCGCGGCCTGTCCGAGGAAGACGCCGTCGGCCTGATCGTCAACGGGTTCTGCAAGGACGTCTTGAAGGAACTGCCCATGGAGTTCGCGGTCGAAGCGCAGAAGCTGCTCGCCGTATCGCTCGAAGGGTCTGTGGGGTAATCTTATGCTGGAAATCCGCGGCCTGGCCGCCTCGATCGAAGACAAGCCGATCCTCAAGGGCATCGACATCACCGTGCCTGACGGCGAGATCCATGCCATCATGGGGCCCAACGGCTCCGGCAAGTCCACGCTGGGCTATGTGCTGGCGGGGCGGGAGGAGTACGAGGTCACCGCCGGCGGCGTGACCTTCAATGGTGCCGACCTTTTGGCGATGGAACCCGAGGAGCGCGCCGTCGCCGGTATCTTCCTGGCGTTCCAGGCACCGATCGAACTGCCGGGCGTCAACAACGCCAACTTCCTGCGCACCGCGCTGAACGCGATCCGCCGCGCACGGGGTGAGGAGGAGCTGGATGCGGCACAGTTCCTGAAGACCGCCCGAGCGGCGGCCAAGACGCTGGCGATGAAGGAAGACCTGCTGAAGCGCAATGTGAATGTCGGCTTCTCGGGCGGCGAGAAGAAGCGCAACGAAGTGCTGCAGATGGCCATCCTGAAGCCCAGGCTGGCGATCCTGGACGAAACCGACAGCGGCCTGGACATCGACGCGCTGCGCATCGTCGCCGACGGCGTCAACGCGCTGCGCAGTCCGGATTTCTCGGCCCTGGTCATCACCCACCACCAGCGCCTGCTGGACCTCCTGGTGCCGAACCGCGTCCATGTGCTGGCGCACGGCCGGATCGTCCGCAGCGGCGGCCCGGAACTGGCGCTGGAGCTGGAAAAGAGCGGATACGCCGCGATGGTGCAGGAGGCGGCGTGAGCAGCTTCCTCGACCGGTACGAAGCGCTGATCGGCAGGCTGCCCGGCGATTCCCGCCTGCGCGCCGACGCGGCGGACGCATTCCGCGCCTCCGGCATCCCCGGCGAGCAGCGGCGGCGGGCGGAGGCATGGAAATACACCAGCCTGCGCCCGGTGGCGGAGACCGCGTTCCGCGCCGCCGGGCCGGTGCACGAGGCCGAAACGATCCTGCGCCGGCTGCCGCTGCTGGATGCGCCATGCGCGGTGTTTGTCGATGGTGCGCTGCGCGACGATCTGACGGCAGAACCTGGTTTGGCCGGTTGTTCGAGCCGTTTCGCGCTGACGCCCGACTTCGGCACCCTGACGCGGCCCGACCAAGAGCCGATGGTTGCTCTCAACACCATGTTGGCGGAAGACGGCCTGGTCCTGGAGGTCGGCGCCGGAGACGATTTCGGCACGCTGCAGATCGTGCATATCGCCGCCAGCAACGGCGACTTTCATCCGCGCCACATCATCCGCCTCCGGGAGAACGCCCGCCTGGCGCTGATCGAGCATGCCGCGGGCGACGGCATCTACCTGACCAACACCGTGACCGAGGTCCATCTCGCTGCCGGCGCGCATCTGACGCATATCCGCATCCAGCAGGACGCATCCACGGCGTTCCATGTCTCCACGGTCTATGCCGATGTCGGTCCAGGCGCCACCTATGACAGTTTCACCCTCTCGCTCGGTGGCCGCCTGTCGCGCACCGAGGCGCATGTCGGGCTGAACGGTCCCAAGGCCATGGCGCATTTGAACGGCGCGAACCTGCTGACCGGCGCGCAGCACGCCGATTTCACCTCGGTCGTCCGGCACGAAGCGCCGAACTGCCAATCGCGCCAGACGGTGAAGAACGTGCTGGCCGGCCGCGCCCGCGGCGTCTTCCAGGGCCGGATCGAGGTGGCGCGCGACGCGCAGAAGACCGACGGCTACCAGATGAACCAGGCGCTGCTGCTGTCGCCGGAGGCAGAGATCGATTCCAAGCCGGAACTCGAGATCTTCGCCGACGACGTGAAGTGCAGCCACGGCGCCACCGTCGGGGAGCTGGACGCAGAACAGCTTTTCTACCTGCGCAGCCGCGGCGTCCCCGAGGCCGAGGCCCGCGCCATCCTGGTGCATGCATTCCTGTCCGAACTTCTCGACACCATTGCCGACGATACCATCCGGGACCACTTGGAACGTATCGTTGAAACGCGGTGGGAAAGCCTGATCGCATGAACGCCGAAACCCTGCCTGCCCTGGACGTCGAGGCGATCCGCAAGGATTTCCCCATCCTGACCCAGACCATTCGCGGCAAGCCGCTCGTGTTCCTCGACAGCGCCGCCTCGGCGCAGAAGCCGACCGCGGTCATCGAGGCGATGAAGCATGCGATGGAAACGCAATACGCCAACGTCCATCGCGGCCTGCACTGGATGAGCGAGCGGACCACAGAGGCCTATGAGGCCGTGCGCGACGCCATCGCCACGCTGATGAACGCCGCCGACCGGTCGGAGATCGTGCTGACCCGCAACAGCACCGAATCGCTCAACCTGATGGCCCACAGCTACGGCCGCGGCGTGATGAAGCGCGGACAGGCAGTGCTGATTTCGGGGATGGAGCATCACTCCAACATCGTCCCTTGGCAGTTGCTGCGGGATTCCCATGGGATCGAACTGCGCGTCTGCCCGATCAACGAAGCCGGCGAGCTGGACATGGCGGCGTTCGAGGCGCTGCTGGCGGATGGCCGCGTCGGGCTGGTGTCGATCACGCACATGTCCAACGTGCTGGGTTCGGTGACGCCGGCGGAACGGATCACCGCGATCGCCCATGCCCATGGCGCAAAGGTGCTGTTCGACGGCTCCCAGGCCATCGTCCACCGCAAGGTCGACGTGCAGGCGCTGGGCTGCGACTTCTACGCCTGGACCGGACACAAGCTGTACGGCCCCACCGGCATCGGCGTGCTGTACGGCAAGCGGAACCTGCTGGAGCGGATGCCGCCCTTCCTGGGCGGCGGCGACATGATCTCCTCCGTCTCCTATGAGCAATCGACCTGGGCGCAGGTGCCGCACAAGTTCGAGGCCGGGACGCCGCCGATCCTGGAAGGCATCGGCCTGAAGGCGGCGATCGATTACGTGCAGGCGATCGGCTACCCCGCCATCGCGGCGCACGAAGCGGCGCTGACCGAACACGCCCTGGCCCGGCTGGACTCCATCAAGGGTGTCCGCGTCGTCGGTCATGCGCAGGAACGCGGCGGCGTGGTTTCGTTCACGGTGGAGGGGGCGCATGCGCATGACGTCGCGACCCTGCTCGACCGTCAGGGTATCGCCGTTCGCGCGGGGCATCATTGCGCCGAACCGCTGATGCGCAGCTACAATCTCGACAGCACCGCCCGCGCCAGCTTCGGTGTCTATACGACCATGGCAGAGATCGACGCACTGGCCGAGGGACTAGAGCGCGTCAGGACGTTCTTCGCATGAGGATGAGTGCCAAGGAATGAGTGACAGCTTCGCCGACCTGCGCGACCTGTATCAGGAAGTGATCCTGGATCACGGCCGCAAGCCACGTCATGGCAAGCGTCTGGAGGTGTTCGACGCCTCGGCCAAGGGTGACAACCCGATGTGCGGCGACCGCGTGCAGGTCTTCCTGCGCCGCCAGGACGGCAAGATCGCCGATGTGGGATTCGAAGCGCGGGGCTGCGCCATCAGCATCGCCTCGGCCGACCTGATGGCGGAGACGGTAACGGGACGCGACGCAACCAGCACCAAGGCATTGTTCGAGACGTTCCGCGAACTGGTGAAAACCGGCTCCTGCCCGCATTGCGATGCGGCGCTGACGGAGCCGATGGAGCGGCTCGCGCCGCTGGCAGGCGTGCACGAGTACCCGTCCCGGGTGAAGTGCGCGACCTTGCCCTGGCATGCGCTGATCGCCGCGATCGAAGGCTCGAAGGAGGCTAGCAGTGAATGATCTGAACGGGCCCGCGACCACCTGGACACCTGACGGCGAGACTCCCGTGCCTGCGAAGCTGACCGAAGAGCAACTGATCGAGGCTTGCGCCACCGTCTACGATCCGGAAATCCCGGTGAATATCTACGAACTCGGGCTGATCTACGCGATCGAGATCGACGACGACAATGGCGTGAAGGTCGAGATGACCCTGACGGCGCCCGGCTGCCCCAGCGCGCAGGAGCTGCCGGAGCAGGTGCAGAACGCGATCCTGGCGGTGCCGGGCGTGTCGTCCTGCCAGGTCGAAACCGTCTGGGATCCCCCGTGGGACCCGACCCGCATGTCCGAGGACGCTCGGCTGCAATTGAACATGTTCTGATCGTGCATGAGGATTGATTGAGATCATGAGTGCAACGACCGCCGCCCCGCGCAAGAAGCGGGAACTGCCACCGCTGATGACCCTGACCGACGCCGCCGCTGACCGCCTGCGCGCGTTGTATTCCAAGGGCGAGGACAGCAAGCTGCTGCGCATCGGCGTGAAAGCGAAAGGCTGCTCCGGCCTGTCCTATGACATGTCCTGGGCCGACGAACCGGCGCCGACCGATGAGGTCGTCAAGGACAAGGGCCTGACCGTGCTGGTCGACCGCAAGGCGTCGCTGTTCCTGATCGGGACGGTGATGGATTATGAAACGAAATCGCTGACCTCGGGCTTCACGTTCACCAATCCGAACGAAAAAGGCCGTTGCGGCTGCGGCGAGAGTTTCCACGTTTGATAGGGCAGGGGACCCTCGTCACGGCTGGGTGCAGGCCTGCCACGACGAGAGGAGGCAGCGGTCTGCTTCGACGCCCTTGGGGCGCAAGGATGACAAACTCCGCCATGACGTAGAGAATGCACCCATCACGGGCCTGCATCTTTAAGTTTGGGGGAAACGAAGCATGGAAGTGCGTCTCGACGGCCGATCGGCCATCATTACCGGCAGCAGCAAGGGTCTCGGCTTGGCCATGGCGAAGGAATTCGCCGCTTCCGGCGCAAACGTCGCCATCCTGGCCCGCAGCCCGGACGGGCTCGCCGAGGCGAAAGCCGCCGTCGAGGCCAACGCTTCCGGCAAGGTCGCGACGTTCCAGTGCGACGTCTCCAAGGCCGAGGACATCACAAAGACCGTCGCCGCCGTCATCAAGACCTTCGGCAAGGTCGACATCCTGATCAACAACGCCGGCACCTCCCGCGCCATGCCCTCGACCGAGATCACCGACGAGATCTGGCAGGAAGACCTGGACCTGAAACTGTTCGCCGCGATCCGCCTCACCCGCCTGGTCTGGCCGGGCATGAAGGAGCGGAAATGGGGCCGCATCATCAACGTGCTGAACCTGGGCGCCAAGGCGCCGCGTGCAAACGGCGCGCCCACCGCGGTTTCCCGCGCCGCCGGCATGGCATTCATGAAGGTGCTGGCGAACGAGGGAGCGCCACACGGGATTCTGGTCAACGGCATGCTGGTCGGCCTGATCGACTCCGAACAGCACCGCCGCCGCCATGCCTCGGCCGGCACCAATGCACCGTATGAGGAATACGCCGCGAAGCTCGGCGCAAACGTCCCGCTGGGCCGGATCGGCAAGGCGGAAGAATTCGCCGCCATGGCCTGTTTCCTGTGCAGTGACCTGGCTGGTTTCACAACCGGAACGGCGATCAACATGGACGGCGGCGCCAGTCCGGTGGTTTGAACTCCTTCCGGACTACGGTCGGGCCTGCCCCCGTGTCATGGCGGGCGCAGGCCGGCTATCCACGCCTTTCACTCCACCAGCACCCCCCGTCATGACCGGCCGCAAGGCCGATCAAGACGAATCAGCACCGATTATCTAGCCAGGAACGCCGCGACCGGCTTCAGCGAAGCGGCAGGATCTTCCTCCTGCGGCATATGCCCAAGGCCGGACAGCATCGCCAGCGACGCCCCCGGCAGCGCCTGCATGACCCCGTCCGCGCGATCCGGAGGCGTCACCCGGTCCCGCTCGCCCCATAGGACAAGCGTCGGCGCCATCACCCGGTGATGCGCCGGTT
>NZ_DASZTJ010000279.1:0-50065 GCF_035548235.1 Rhodopila sp. | reverse complement strand
GGGAAAATTTCGGACGGGGAAAATTTCGGTCGACCGGAATAATATGCCCCAGCCCGCGTTTCCCCCGATATGGGATCGCCGAACGAAGGAGATCGCCCTGATGCGCTATTCGACCCTGTCTATGGGGGTCCTCGCCGCTTGTCTCGCCGGCGGCGCCGCACTGGCGCAGGCGCCGCAACCGGCCCCATCGGCCGCGTCCCCTCCGCCAGCCGCCGCGCCGGCGCCCGGGGCGGCCGAGTCGGGGTTCATGACGGAGAACGACGCCGCGATGCGGAAAATGATGGCGGACATGAGCATCAAGCCGACCGGCAACCCCGACGCCGACTTCGCCGCGATGATGATCCCGCATCACCAGGGCGCCATCGACATGGCGCGCGCCGAACTGCGTTACGGCAAGGACCCGGAGCTGCGGCGCCTGGCGCGGAACATCATCACCGATCAGCAGAAAGAGATCGCCCTGATGCGCAAGGTCCTGGCCAAGATCATGCCGGCCTCTGCGCCGGCCAGGGATGGCATGCATTCGATGCCCATGATGTCGAAATAGGGGGAGGGCGACCGGCGTGCCGTCTGACCGCACGTCCCAAAGATCGAACATGACCGACATGGCATGTCTGATCGAGCCGATGATCCCCGCCCTGCGACGCTATGCCCGCGGGCTGCTGCGGGACCGGGCGGCGGCGGACGACCTGGTGCAGGACTGCCTGGAGCGCGCCATCACGCACTGGTCCCGTCGCCGCCAGGACAGCGACCCGCGGGCCTGGGTCTTCACCATCCTGCACAACCTGGCGATGACCCGGGTCCGCCGCCAGGCCTCCCGTCCCCAACCGGTCGACCTGGCGGCGGTGGAGGACTGGGTGCCGGTCCCTCCGGCGCAGGAGGACGGGCTGCGCTATCGCGCCCTGGTTCAGACCCTGTCGCAACTGCCCGAGGACCAGCGCGCCGTCCTGCTGCTGGTCGGGATCGAGGACCTGTCGTACGCCGCCGCGGCGGAGGTCCTGGGCATCCCCATCGGCACCGTCATGTCGCGCCTGTCGCGCGCCCGCGAACGGCTGTCGCGGACGATCGACCGGAACGATTCGAGCCAACCCGGTCAGTCCCCCAACCATTCCCCCCACCACTCCCCTGGGCAACCCCTCTTGCGGAGGGTGAAATGATCAGCCGCCCCATCTCGGAAGACGACCTCAACGCCTATGTCGACGAACGGCTCGATCCACGGCGGCAGGCCGAGGTGGCGGCCTATCTCGACGCCCACCCCGAGGTCGCGCAACGGATCGCCGGCTTCGCTCGGGACCGCGCGATGCTGCGTTCGGTGCTGCTGCCGATCGGCGACGAACCGGTGCCGCCGGAGCTGAACCTGATGCGCTTGGTCGAGGCGCGGCGGCGCTCCGCGATCCGGTTCCGCCAATGGGCGATGGCCGCGTCCGTGGCGCTGCTGGTCGGCCTCGGCGGCGCGACCGGATGGACCCTGCGCGGGATGTCGGACGCGGGCCAGCAGGAGGGGATCGCGTCGCTGGCGCGGGAGGCGACGGACAGCTTCGCCGTCTTCGGCTCCGACCGCATGCGGCCGGTGGAACTGCACGCGGCCGATGCCGCGCAACTGACGGCCTGGGCGTCCGCCCGCCTCGGTCGTCCGGTCGGCGTGCCCGATCTATCCGCCGCGGGGTATCGCTTCATGGGCGGACGGCTGGTGGCGACCGAACACGGGCCGGCGGTGATGTTCGTGTATGACGACGACCACGGCACGCGGCTGGTGCTGCTGACGCGGTCGATGACGGTCGACCGCGACATGCCGATGCGCGAGCAGGCGCGGGACGGGATCAACGGGTTCGCCTGGGCGGCGAAAGGGATGGGGTACTGCCTGGTCGGGCGGGCCGACCCCCTGGTGCTGCACCCGATCGCGAACGCGGTGCGGCGGCAGATGTCCGGAAACGCCTGATCCGCCGGCGCTACGAGTCGACTGTCACCCCAGGCTTCGCGCCAGCATCGCCGTGACCCGGCGTGCGAACCCGGCCGCGTCGCCGGGCACGTCGCCTTCCTGCACTTGCGCCAGGTCCAGCAGCGTCTGCGCCGCGTCGGCGACCAATGCCGCGTCGTCCAGCTTCCCGGACAGCGCCGCGATCAGCTTGTGGCGCGGGTTCACCTCCAGCACCGGCTTGATCGGCATGGCCGCGCGGCCGGTGCGGCGCATGATGCGCTGCATCTGCAGGTCCTGCCCGGCGTTCGGCGCCAGGACCACGGCGCTGTCGGACAAGCGTCCCGTCGGGCGGACATCGGCCACCTGCTCGCCCAGCGCCGCCTTCATCGCGGCGGTCAGCAGGGAGATGTCCGGCTGTTCCTCATCCTTGCCCAGGTCGTCGGACGACTTGGTCACGCTGCGAATGGTCTTGCCCTCGTAGCTGTCCAGCCGGTCGGGCCAGAAACTGTCGATCGGGTCGGACATCAGCAGCACTTCGTAGCCGCGGGCGTTGAAGCCTTCGAGCTGCGGCGAGTTCTTCAGCGCCAGCCCGTCATCGCCGGTCAGGTAATAGATCGTGTCCTGGCCTTCCTTCATCCGGCCGATATAATCCGCCAGCGACACCCAGCCGTCCGCCTTGGTCGACTTGAAGCGCAGCAGCGGCGCGATCTCCTGCCGGTGTTCGGCGTCGTCCCAGATGCCTTCCTTGACGATGCCGCCGAAATTTTCCCAGAACTTGTCGTAGTCGGCGGCATCCTTGGCGCGCGACTTCAGCTCCGACAGCACGCGTCCGATCAGCGCCTTGCGGATGCGTGCCAGCACCGGCGTGGTCTGCAGCATTTCGCGTGAGACGTTCAGCGGCAGGTCCTCGGTGTCCACCACGCCTGAGACGAAGCGCAGCCAACGCGGCAGCAGGTCGGCCTTGTCGGTGATGAACATGCGCCGGACATGCAGGCGCACGTCGGAGCCCTGGTCGCGGTCCAGCAGGTCGAACGGCCGCATGCCGGGGATGAACAGCAAGCAGAAATATTCCAGCGTGCCTTCGGCCTTCCAGTGCAGCGTCGCCCAGGGCTCGTCGAAGAAATGGCCCAGATGGCGGTAGAATTCCTTATAGGAGTCCTCGGACACCTCGGACTTCGACTTCCGCCACAGCGCCGTGCCTTCGTTGGCGGGCTGGTCCTTGCCGTCCTGCTGGACGGTGATCGGCACGGTGATGTGGTCGGCCCATTTGCGGATCACCGTTTCCAGCCGCATCGGCTCCAGGTACTCGCCGGCATCGGACTTGATGTGCAGCAGGATGTCGGTGCCGGGGTGTTCCCGCGTCGCGGACGCCAGGGTGAACTGGCCGCTGCCCTCGGACGCCCAGGTCCAGGCTTCCTCCGATCCCGCCTTGCGGGACGTGACCTCGACCCGGTCGGCGACCATGAAGGCCGAATAGAAGCCGACGCCGAACTGGCCGATCAGGCTGGGCCGGTCCTCGGCCTTCGCGTCGGCCAGCGTCTGCGCGAAGGCGCGGGTGCCGGAGCGGGCGATGGTGCCCAGGTTGTCGATCATCTCCTGCCGCGTCATGCCGATGCCGTCATCGGCGATCAGCAGGGTGCTGGCATCCTTATCGGGGACGATGCGGATCTTGGCGTCGGCGGGCGGGGCGAGCGCGGGATCGGTCAGCGCCTCAAACCGCCGGCGGTCCATCGCATCCGCTGCGTTCGCCACCAGTTCCCGCAGGAAAATCTCACGCTCGGAATAGAGCGAGTGGACCACGAGGTCGAGCAGGCGCCCGACTTCGGCGCCGAATGAATGTTGTTCCAAAACAGTGTCGTTCATGCGCACCCTCCTGCGGGGCGCGATATGCGCTCTGTGACGGCAGGTTTCAATGCATCTGCGCCGTCAGCATCGACCGATCCGCCAGCATCTCGGCCAGCCTCTTTGCCACGGCTTCGGAATGCCGGATCTGCGCCACCTCGTTCAGGTGGTCCGCCGTGTCGAAGAACGCCGCCCGCGGATAGCGGCTGAGATTGGGCAGCGTCAGGAACGCCGCGCCGTGCGTCCGGTAAAGCCCCTCGATCGCCGCCAGCGCGCCTGGCCGGATCGGGGAATCGGCGAAGCCCGTCGGCAGCCCGCCGATCGTTCGGACCCCATGCTGACGTGCCCAGTCGAGGAACCGGGCGACCTCGGCGGTCCCGTAGCCCGACACGACCTCGGCTCCGGTCGGATGGAACGGGGTGAACGTGGCCAGCGTGGGCTGGTTGGCCGCACCGATTGCGGCGGTGTGGCCGACATGATCGCCCCAGGCGTTGAACGTGCCCGTCGCTGCCGCTCGAGGATCCTGGAACCCGTCGCGCACCAGGGCGGTCTCGATCACGCTCATGACCGCGCCGCGCAAATCGCCGGCGAACAGGGCGGCAAGTTGCCGGTGCCAGGGCATGCCGGCCAGCGTCCCCCGGTCATGCCGCAGCATGATCGACGCGTCCGGTCCCAGCTCCGCCATCGCGCGGCGGCGGCCGTATTGGGCTTCCTCCAGCGGCAGGTAGACGATGTCGCCGGGGTGCAGCAGCGCCTGCCAGCGGGCGAACAGGTAGTCCAGCCCGACGCCGACGGCGACGCCGGCATTGACGCAGGGGATGCCGATCCGCGCCTCGATCAGCTCGCAGCGATGCGAATAGGGACCGTTGGAGCCGGCGATGATGACCAGCTTGCGGCCCTCGATCGCGGCGCCGCGCGCCAGGTTAGCCTCGATCCGGGCGCGCAGCGCGCCCAGCGTCAGCGGGCGGTCGAGGACGAAGGCGAACAACAGGCCATACAGCAGCAGCGACCCGGCGCAGGCCAGGACCAGGCGATGCATCAGAACCGGAAATACAGGAACGGCGCGACGTGCGGCGCGAAGAACACCGCCTGCACCGACAGCGCGAAGCCGGAGGTCAGCGCCCAGTGCCGCGCGGCCAGCGACATCCGATGGATATTGGGCAGGCACAGGACGATGAACCAGCCTAACGCCAGGCATGCGGTGATCTCCGGAAAGCTCAAGGTGCGGGCATCGCCGAGGGACGGCATGACCGAGACCGGGTCGGCGATGATGGCCAAAGGCGGCATGGCGCTGACGATCATGCGCGGCAAGGCGATGCCGTTCAGCCCCGCCAGTCCCTCCAGCATCCGCCAACTCGCCGCCGCCGTTGCCGCCCGGAACGGCACCCAGGCGAGGATGACGGCGAGCAGCGTCAGCGCCTGGCCGACACGGGCGGGCAACGGACGGAACAGGCGGCGGTACTGCGCGTGCAACGCCAGCATCGCCCCGTGCAGGCCGCCCCACAGGACGAAGTTCCAGCCTGCGCCGTGCCAAAGACCCGCCAGCAGCATGGTCGCCATCAGGTTGACCGCATGCCGCCGCCGATTGCCGCCGAGGGGGATGTAAAGATAGTCGCGCAGGAATGCGCCGAGGGTGATGTGCCAGCGCCGCCAGAACTCACTGATGTTGCGCGCCTGGTAAGGGCTGTCGAAGTTCAGCGGGAAGCGGATGCCGAACATCCGCGCCAGGCCCAACGCCATATCGGAATAACCGGCGAAATCGAAGTAGATCTGCAGGGCGTAGGACAAGGTGGCGTACCACGCCTCGAACAGAGTCAAGTCGTGCCCTGCGGCGGCGGCGTCGAAGCCGGTATCGGCGAAGCCGCCGAACAGGTCGGCCAGGACGCATTTGCGCGCCAGGCCCAGCAGGAAGGTCAGCAATCCCTCGGTAAGCCCATCCGGATCGAAACGGCTGTCGCGGGTGAGTTGCGGGATGATCTCGGACGGTCGAACGATGGGGCCGGCGATCAGGTGGGGAAAGAAGGTGACGAAGGCGGCATAGGACAGCAGGGCGGGGCGCGGCTGAGCCGGGTCCCGGGCGGCGTCGACCAGGAACATGACTTGCTGGAAGGTGAAGAAGCTGATCGCCAGCGGCAGGATGATGCCCAAGGATGGCGCGGCGGGGCGGGCGATGTGCAGCAGGAAATCGGCGTATTTGAACCAGCCCAGCAGCCCCAGGTTCAGCGCCAGCCCGGCGACCAGCCAGCGGCGCGGGCAGGCCGAGGCCCTGATCCGTCCGACGATCGCATGGTTGACCAGGATCGAGCCGGCCAGCAGCGGCAGGTGCCAGGGGTTCCACCAGCCATAGAACGCCAGGCTGGCCGCGACCAGCCACGCCAGCGCCGCGCCTCGGCACGCGAAACGGTTGATGACGAGGAACCCCGCCAGCGTGACGGGGAGGAAGCCGATGAGGAAAACGGGTGAGGGGAACAGCATGGCGAGGCGCCGGAAGCTGTAGAGGGAAACCGCTAACGATCGGTTAACCGGAACGGGCGGAGTGCATACGGAGGTCTCGGTTGGCTGCCGGTGGCAGCAGGGGCGGCTTTCGATATCCAGTCGTTGGAAGGCATTCCCCCGCCGCTCGATTGCTGGTAGCTGACGCCCGTTATGACCGACGACCTGCCGCCCAATCCGGCGCTCCTGCCTGCCGGCCTGCGTGATCTGTTGCCGCCGGAAGCGGAAACGGAGGCCGCGTCCGTCGAAACCCTGATGACGGTGTTCGCCGCCCACGGCTATCAGCGCGTGAAGCCGCCGCTGCTGGAGTTCGAGGACAGCCTGCTCGCCGGGTCCGGCGCCGCTGTCGCCGACCAGACCTTCCGGATCATGGACCCCGACAGCCAGCGCATGATGGGTCTGCGCGCCGACACCACGCCGCAGGTCGCCCGCATCGCCGTCACCCGGCTGGGCAACGTGCCGCGCCCGCTGCGCCTGTCCTATGCCGGCCAGTGCCTGCGCGTCCGCGGCAGCCAGCTCGCGCCCGAACGGCAGGTGTCGCAGGTGGGGCTGGAGCTGATCGGGCCGGACAGTCCCCAGGCGGATGCCGAGACGATCCTGGTGGCGGCCGAGGCGCTGGCCTCGATTGGGCTGACCCGTGCCAGCTTCGACCTGACGCTGCCGATGCTGGTGCCCTCGCTCCTCGACCAGGCCGGCATCGCCGGCGCCGACCGCATCATGCTCGGCCGCGCGCTGGACCGGAAGGACGCCGCCGCCGTCAGTCGCCTGGGCGGCGCGCTGGCGCCGGTGCTGACCGAGCTGCTGTTGGCCGCCGGTCCTGCGGACCGGGCGCTGGCTGCATTGGGGTCGGCGAAGCTGCCCGACCTTGCCGGTGCCCTGGCGCGGCGCGTTGCGGAGACGGAAGCCGCAATCCGCGCCGCCGATCCGGGCCTGCGCCTGACCATCGATCCCGTCGAATTCCGCGGCTTCCGGTATGAGACCGGCGTGTCGGTCACCGTCTATGCCCCTGGACGGCGCGAGGAGCTCGGGCGCGGCGGTCGTTACATCTGCGGTGAAAACGAGCCGGCGACGGGCATCACGCTCTATCCCGACGCGATCCTGCGGGTCGCCCCGCCGCGCGCGCCGCGTCCGCGGCTGTTCGTCCCCCATGGCGCCGAAACCCGTGCAGCGCTGGCCGCGTTGCGGGCCGACGGCTTCGCCACGGTCGCCGCCCTGGCGCCGGTGGATGACGACGTTGCCGAGGCACGCCGCCTCGGGTGTTCCCATATCCTGCGGTCCGGCAAGGCCGCGCTTCTAGACAGCAAAGGCTGAGGCAATGGCCAATGTCGCCGTGATCGGCGCCCAATGGGGCGACGAGGGCAAGGGAAAGGTCGTCGACTGGCTCGCCAGCCGCGCCGACGTGGTCGTGCGGTTCCAGGGCGGGCATAACGCTGGGCATACGCTGGTCGTCGGCAACCAGACCTACAAGCTGTCGCTGCTGCCGTCGGGGCTGGTCCGCGGCAAGCTGTGCGTCATCGGCAACGGCGTCGTCGTCGACCCCGACGCGCTGCTGGCCGAGATCGAGCGCGTCCGCGGCCAGGGCCTGTCGGTCGGGCCGGATGTGCTGCGCGTTGCCGAGAACGCCGTGCTGATCCTGCCGGTGCATCCCGCCTTGGACAAGGCGCGCGAGGAAGCCCGCGGCGACAAGAAGATCGGCACCACCGGCCGCGGCATCGGCCCGGCCTATGAGGACAAGGTCGCCCGCCGCGCCATCCGCGTCGCCGACCTCGCGGAGCCGGAGACGCTGTCGGCCAAGCTGGACGAGACGCTGCTGCACTACAACACGCTGCTGCGCGGCCTGGGCGTCGCCGAATTCGGCAAGGAGGAGCTGCTGAACAAGCTGCTGGCCCTGGCGCCGAAGATCCTGCCTTACGCCGAACCGGCGTGGGAGCGGCTGGACGAACTCCGCCGCGGCGGCAAGCGCATCCTGTTCGAAGGGGCGCAGGCGGTCATGCTGGATGTCGACCACGGCACCTATCCGTTCGTCACCTCCTCCAACACCGTGGCCGCCACCGCCTCGGCTGGCAGCGGCGTCGGGCCGGGCGCGGTCGGGTTCGTGCTGGGGATCGCCAAGGCCTACACCACCCGCGTCGGCTCCGGCCCGTTCCCGACGGAGCTGCACGACGAGATCGGCAAGCATCTGGGCGAGCGCGGCCGGGAGTTCGGCGTGGTGACCGGCCGGCCCCGGCGCTGTGGTTGGTTCGACGCGGCGCTGGTGCGCCAGGCGGTCAAGGTCGGCGGGGTGCAGGGGCTCGCGCTGACCAAGCTCGATATCCTCGACGGGCTGCCGGAGCTGAAAATCTGCACCGGCTACCGGATCAACGGAAAGCACTACAAGCACCTGCCGGCGGCGCCGGGCGCGCAGGCGGCGGCAGTGCCCGAATACGAGGTGATGGAAGGCTGGTCCGGCTCCTCCCACGGCGCTCGGTCCTGGGCCGACCTGCCGGCCCAGGCGGTGAAATACGTGCGCCGGATCGAGGAACTGGTGGAAGCGCCGGTCACGCTGCTGTCCACCAGTCCGGAGCGGGACGACACGATCATGGTGCGGGACCCGTTCGCGGATTGAGACGTAAGGGGGGCGCTTCAGCCTTTCCCGACCATCGCCTTCATCCGGCGCTCGATCTCCGCTGCCGTCACGTCCTCCACATGCGTGGAGACATGCCAGGTGTGGCCGAACGGATCGACGATCGTCCCCAGCCGGTCGCCGTAGAACTTGTTCTCCGGCTGGCTTTTCACCGTCGCCCCGGTCGCCGCCGCCTTGGCGACGACCGCGTCCACGTCCGGCACGTAAAGATGCAGGCTGACCGGTGAGCCGCCGAACTTTGCCGGCGCCTCCGCACCGCTGTCGGGGTTGGCGTCGGCCAGCATCACCTTGCTGTCGCCGAGCTTGATCTCGGCATGGCCGACGCGTCCGTTGGGTGCTTCCAGCCGCAGCTCCTCCTTCGCGGCAAAGACATCTGCATACCATTGGAGGGCCCGAGCGGCGCCCTCGACGATGATGTAGGGCGTCAGGGCGTGGTAGCCGGCGGGGATGGGGGAAACGGGCATCTGGTGGCCTCCCTTGTTTGCGGCACTCAGGAAACCATCACCCCGATTGTCCAGTCAAGAACATAACAAGAACTTTATCGGCGTATCGGAAATCTGCCGGACGGGATGACCCGTCCCGCACCCCACGCTATCATCTTACCCCAGCCAACCGAGGAAGGACCGGAGATGCCCGCCCATTACGACCTGATCATCCGCAACGGGGCCTGTGTCCTCCCCTGGGGCACGGTCGAGACGGATATCGGCGTGCGGAACGGTCATATCCACACCGTCGGCACGGCATCGGACGACACGGCCGAGAAGACCATCGACGCCACCGGCCTGCATGTCCTGCCGGGCCTGATCGATCCGCACGTGCATCTGCGCGATCCCGGCGACAAGGCGATCGAGACCATCCCCACGGGCACCAAGGCCGCGATCCTGGGCGGACTGACGGCGGTATTCGACATGCCGAACACCAGCCCCTCGATCACCGATGCCGAGAAGCTCGCCTGGAAGCGTGGTTATGTCGAAAGTGTCGCCTGGTGCGACATGGGCCTCTATGTCGGCGGCACCAAGACCAACATCCCGGCGCTGAAGGACCTGGAACTCACCGACGGCGTCTGCGCGGTCAAGATCTTCGCCGGCAGCTCTACCGGCGACCTGATGATCGAGGACGATGAGCACCTGGAAAAGGCCATGCGCTCCGGCCGGCGGCGCATCGCCTTCCATTCCGAGGACGAGTACCGCCTGCAGGAACGCAAGCCGCAGTTCAAGTCGGGCGACCCGTATTCCCACCACATGGTGTGGCGCGACGAGGAATGCGCCTTCCTGGGCACCCGCCGCCTGATGGCGCTGGCCCGCAAGACCGGGCGGCCGGCGCATATCCTGCACGTCTCCACCGCGCAGGAATTCGAGTACCTGAAGGACTACCGCGATCTCGCCACCTGCGAGGTGCTGGTCAACCACCTGACCCAGGTCGCTCCCGACTGTTACGAACGGCTGGAAGGGTTCGGCGTGATGAATCCGCCGATCCGGGGCGAGGAGCACCGTGCGGCGGCGTGGAAAGCCATCGCCGAGGGGGCGGTCGACACCATCGGCTCCGACCATGCGCCGCATCCGCGCGACAAGAAGCTGCTGCCCTGGCCCGAATGTCCGGCGGGCCTGACCGGCGTGCAGACGCTGGTGCCGATCATGCTGGACCACGTCAACGCCGGCCGCCTGACGCTGGCGCGCATGGTCGACCTGATGTGCGCCGGCCCCGCCCGCGTCTACAACGTCATCGGCAAGGGCCGCATCTCCACCGGCTACGACGCCGACTTCACCCTGGTCGACATGAAGCGGCAGCGCCGGATCGAGGAGTCCTGGATCGTCTCCCCCTGCGGCTGGACCCCGTTCGCCGGCATGGAGATCACCGGCTGGCCGGTCGCCACCATCATCCGCGGCAACATCGTGATGCGCGACGACGAGGTCCTGGGCGAACCTGCCGGCAAGCTGGTGAAATTCGCCCAGTGAGCGGCGAAGTGACTGGCGAAGTGACTGGCGACATGCCCGACGGTTCCTCGCCGGACCTGCTGATCGTCGGTGCCGGTCCGGCCGGCATCGGGGCGGCGCTGGAGGCCTCGGAGGCCGGCCTCTCGGTGATGCTGCTGGACGAGAACGCGGCCCCCGGCGGCCGCATCTGGCAGGCGCTGGAACGCCGCGGCGCCAAGGATGCGGACGAGGACGCCGCGCTCGCCGCCATTGCCCGCCTGCGTGCCAGCCCCGTCGACGCCCGTTATGGCGCGACGGTCTGGGCGATCGAGCCCGATCTGCAGGTCTACGCCCTCCAGCAAGGCCGAGCCTTCATGGTACGGCCGAGGACGATTCTGCTTGCGACCGGCACGACGGAGCGGCCGATGCCGATCATCGGCTGGACGCTGCCCGGCGTGATGACGGTCGGTGCGGCGCAGATCGCGCTGAAGACCGGCGGGTTGCTGCCGGACGGCCAGACCTGGCTGGCGGGGCAGGGGCCACTGATGCTGCTTTATGCCAACCAGGTGCTGGACGCGGGCGGCAAGGTGGCGGGGGTGATCGACCTCAGTCCCCGCTATGCCGCACTGGCGGCGGCCGGACGGTTGTCGCTGTCGGCCCTGCCGGACCTGCGCAAGGGCCTGGCGTGGCGGCAGCGGCTCAAGGACGCCGGCGTTCGCTGGATCCGCGCCTCCGGCGTGCGGGCCGACGGCGACGGCGCGCTGCGCAGCGTCACCTTCACCACCGATCAGGGGCCGCGCACCGTATCAGCCGATACCCTGCTGCTGCATGACGGGGTCATCCCGTCGATCCAGATGAGCCGCGCGGTCGGGTGCGTGCATGAATGGTCGGCGGCACAGCATTGCTGGCGGCCCGTGACCGACGACTGGGGCGTCAGCTCCGTCCCCGGTATCCTGATCGCCGGCGATGCGGCCGGGATCGGCGGCGCCGACGTGGCCATGCTGTCGGGGCGCATCGCCGTGCTGGGCCTTCTGGGCCGCCAGCAGCAGGCGGTGGACCTGCGTGCCAGGCGGAAGCAGCGGCTGGCGGTGCGACCGTTCCTTGACGCGACGTTCCCGCCGCTGCGCCTGACGCCCGAGGATGCGACGCTGGTCTGCCGCTGCGAGGAGGTCACCGCCGGTGCCATCCGCGCCGCCGCTCGGGCTGGCTGTCCGGGGATAAACCAGCTCAAGGCCTACACACGCTGCGGCATGGGGCCGTGTCAGGGACGGACCTGCGGCCCTATCGCGCTGGACGTACTGGCCGCTGCGACCGGCGTGGCGCACGCGCGGATGGAGCCGTTGCGCACGCGCTTCCCGATCAAGCCGGTCAAGGTGGGTGCGCTGACGGACGCATGAGGGCTGGCAACCCGGTCCGGACGGGCAACGACACCGGATCTGAAGGACGCGGTTCGGATGCCTGTTCGCCGGCGGTGTGTTGCGTTTCGTGCCGCCGCATCAGGGGGACCGGGCGGATCCCGATCGCTGTGCGCAAGGAGCCGTTTCGCTAGAGCGCAATGATCGCAGGCGAAATCGTCGCAGGTCTGACTGGTGCGATCGAGCAGAGACCGAGAGCAGGGTGAATGAGCGAGCGCGACGTCATCCTGCATCAGGGGCAGGATTTGCGTCCGTTCACGCACATTTGCGGCATCGTGCCGCAATTCGGAACGTTTTCGGACATCACCTGCGATCCGTCACCGATTGGAGTCTGCCCATGCTTCGCCGAAACCTCCTCGGCGCAGGCGTATCCCTGCCTTTTGTCGCGGCTGCCGCATCCGCCCTGGCGGCCGATCACCCGCCACCCCGTCCCGCGGGACCGACGCCGTTCGACGGATCGACCGTCCGCAACCTGGCCCGACAGTTGGCGGCGAAACCATACCAGGCGCCGGCACAGGACCTGCCGTCGGACTTGAAGGACCTTGCGTATTCCGCCTACCAGGGAATCCGCTTCGATCCGTCCCAATCGCTATGGCGAGGGCAGGGGCTGAATTTCACCGGTCAGTTCTTCCATCGTGGATACATCTATCCCGACAGGGTCGACATCTATGAAGTCGCCGGCGGCCAGGCCACGCCCATCGTCTACAGTCCCTCGCAGTTCACCTTCGACAAGATCAAGCCGCCCACCGGCGACCTTGGCTACGCCGGTTTCAAGATCCGCTATCCGATCAACAGACCGGACGTTGACGACGAAGTCTGCGCCTTCCTCGGCGCCAGCTATTTCCGGGCGGTCGCGAAGGGGCAGGGGTATGGGCTATCGGCACGAGGCCTCGCGATCAAGACGGCGAACCAGAACGGCGAGGAATTCCCCGTCTTCCGGTCCTTCTGGCTGGAACGTCCCGGCAAGGGCGCCGATGTGCTGGTCGTCCACGCCCTGCTGGACAGCCCCAGCGCGGCGGCATCGTTCCGGTTCTCGATCAGGCCGGGCCAGGACACGATTTTTGACACCGAATCCGCCGTCTACCCGCGTGCGGATATCACCGAGGCCGGCCTGGCGCCGTTGACCAGCATGTTCATGCACGACCTGAACGATCATACGGCCGTCGATGACTGGCGGATCGCCGTGCATGATTCCGACGGGCTGCAGATGCGCAGCGGCCATGACGAGGCGATCTGGCGGCCGCTGGTCAATCCGCGCGACCTGCAGGTCAGCGCCTTCAGCGACACCAGTCCGCGCGGCTTCGGCCTGATGCAGCGCAAGCGCGCCTTCAGCGACTATCAGGACCTGGAGGCGCATTACGAGAAGCGACCGAGCCTGTGGGTCGAGCCGATCGGGGATTGGGGACAAGGGGTCGTGGAACTGGTCGAGATCCCCAGCAACGAGGAGGTCAATGACAACATGGTCGCGTTCTGGCGACCGCACGACCCGTTGAAGGCGAAAGGGGAGTATTTGCTCAGCTATCGCCTCCATTGGTGCTGGGCCCCGCCGGGGACGGTGCAGCTTGGCCAGGTGATGCAGACGCTGTGCGGTGTTGCTTTCAATCGCAAGCATCGCCAGTTCGTCATCGACTTCGTGGGTGAGGCGGTGAAGGCCCTGAAGCCGGAGGTCGTGCCGGACATCGACGTCGGCTGCAGCAAGGGGAAAGTCATCAGTGCCGTTGCCCAGCCCAACCCCGAGATCAGCGGCTGGCGTCTCAGTATCGAGCTCGACCCCGAGGACAACAAGCTGGTCGAACTTCACGCGCGGCTGATGCAGGCGGGCAACCCGTTGACCGAGACCTGGCTGTACCGATGGACGTCGACCTGACCGTCCGCCCGCTGCCGCCGGAGTCGCCGCTGGCGATGCCGGTGCAGTCGTTGCGCCGCCCGCCATCGGAACGGCGGCGCATCGAAGACCGGCCTCGGCTGTTATGGCTGCGCCGCTTCCTCGTCATCGGCGCCGCCATCGTCCTGACGGGTTTCGGTGCGCGGGAGATGTATCGCGTCCTTGGGGTCAACGGCCTGACGGCGCCGGGCGCGTTCATGCTGGTCCTGTTCGTCGCATTGTTCGCCTGGATCGCCTTGTCGTTCACCAGTGCCATCGCCGGTTTCGTTTCCATCGTGACCGGTGGAGGGGCCTATCTGCGTGCCAAGGGACGGCCGACGACGCGGACGGCGCTGCTGATGCCGACCTATAACGAATCCCCCGACCGGATCGTCGCGGCGCTGCAGGCGATGGACGAAGACCTGCGCGAGGCCGGGGCGAGCGGGCTGTTCGACATCTTCATCCTGAGCGACACGACCCGCCCCGAAGTCTGGATCCGGGAGGAACGTGCCTGGCTGGGCCTGTGTGCCCGCACCGGCGGGGCCGGGCGCATCTTCTATCGCCACCGGCCCAAGAATACGGCCCGCAAGGCGGGGAACATCGCCGAATGGGTGACGCGCTTCGGCGGCGCCTATCCGCAGTTCCTGATCCTGGATGCCGACAGCGTCATGCGCGCCGATACGCTGCTGACGCTGGTCCGCGCCATGGAGACGCATCCGGACACCGGCCTGATCCAGACCCTGCCGGTGATCACCGGCGGCACGACGCTGTTCGCGCGCATGCAGCAGTTCGCCGGGCGGATCTACGGTCCGGTCATCGCTCACGGCATCGCCTGGTGGCATGGTACCGAAGGCAACTACTGGGGCCACAACGCGCTGATCCGGTCGGTCGCCTTCGCCGAACAGGCGGGCCTGCCGGAGTTGAAGGGCAACAAACCCTTCGGCGGACATATCCTGAGCCACGATTTCGTCGAGGCGGCGTTGATCCGGCGCGGTGGCTGGGCCGTGCACATGATGCCGGCGCTGGAAGGCAGCTATGAGGAAAGTCCGCCTTCGTTGATCGACCTGGCGATCCGCGATCGCCGTTGGTGCCAGGGCAATCTGCAGCACGCCGCGGTGCTGCCGTCCCGGGGACTGCATTGGATCAGCCGGCTGCACCTGCTGACGGGGATCGGATCCTATATCACCGCGCCGCTGTGGCTGCTGTTCCTGCTGAGCGGCATCGTCATCGCGCTGCAGGCCCGGTTCATTCCGCCCGATTATTTCGGTTCCGGCAAAAGCCTGTTTCCGCTCTGGCCGGTCATCGATCCGGTCCGAGCGATGTGGGTGTTCATCGGCACGATGGCGATGCTGTTGGTGCCGAAGGTCTTGGGCATCCTGGCGGCCTTGTTCCAGAGCCGGGTGCGGCGCGGATCGGGCGGCGTCCTGGGCCTGCTCGTCAGCCTGGTGTTCGAATCCGTGATCGCCGGCCTGTTGGCGCCGGTGGTGATGCTGACGCAGTCGATCGACGTGGCCGCCATTCTGCTGGGCCGCGATTCCGGTTGGAACGCGCAGCGGCGCGACGACGGCGGCATCCCGTTCCGGGAGATCGTCCGCACCTATCGCCGCCACACGCTGCTGGGCGTGGTGCTGGGCGTGGGGGCGTGGGCGGTGTCGACCTCTCTGGCCTTGTGGATGCTGCCGGTGATCCTGGGGCTGGTCCTGGCAGTGCCGCTGGCAGCCTGGACGGGACGGCGGGACGCCGGCCAGGCGCTGCGCCGGCTGGGCCTGCTGCGCATCCCGGAGGAAAGCAGGCCGCCGGACGTGCTGAAACGCACACTGGCGCTGCAGGCGGCGGCCGCGGAGACCGGGGACGATGTCGCGATGCTGCTGCGCGATCCGGACCTGATGGCCGCGCACCGGACCATGTTGCCGCCGCCGCGCCGACCGGGGGTAGACCCGCTGAACGTGCCGCTGCTGACCGGCAGCGCTCGGTTGGCGGAGGCACGCGATTTCGCCTCGGTCTGGCCGACGCTGGACGTGGCGGAGCGGATGGCGGTGCTGTCGGACGGGGCGGCGCTGGAGCGGCTGCAAGCGATCCTATAGGGTTACGATTTTATCGGTCGTCGGGGCCCCCGCCATCATGGAGGCGATGTCATCGCGGATTTCGTGCAGGCGGCGATAATATTGATGGCAACTATCGACGGTCTTGTTGGGCATGTTGTCGACGAGTCGATGACAGTCGACGAAGCGCGAGGCGGGGGTGGCGAACGTGTCCGTCGCCTTGTTGACCGGTCCATCCCGTCCCATGCGCTGCAGGTCCGTGATATCGGCGCTGAGGCGAACGATGTCGTCCCTGACGCTATGATATTCGCTGATGCGGGTTGCGATATCCGGCAGTACAAGCAGCCAGTCCGGGGGGGCCGCTCCTGCGTTGTCCCGCGCCCAGTTGGCGTCGGATGCGGCAAGAATCACCTCATCGAAGCAGGTGACGCCGGGAAGCGCGGCGGTCCGCATCGCATCGACTCCCTGGCTGAGCACGAGATTTCCCATGCTGTGGGCCAGCAGCGTGACGCGCCGCCCAAGCGTTCTGGCACGCAGCAGCAGCGGCGTCATCCGGTCAAGAAAACTGTGCAGCGCGGGTCCGCATTCCTTGGCCCTTTGCCGGTCCTGTTCATAGGCGTGGCAATGCGGGTTATGCAGTTGTCCAAAGCACGACAGGATCAGCGACAGCGGCGCCTCCAGAAGGCCCACGAACACATCGCTGTCGTCCACCACGACCCCGGCGGACGGCCAGGTGAAGGCAATTGTGGTGATCCCCTTGTTTAGTCGTTTCGAGGAGGCGAGCCACTGCTGGTTGAACGCGGCGCGGGTTATGCCGTCGCTGAAGCTGTTGGCGAATCCATGGATGAAAATCAGGATGTCGTTTCCGCTGCCGAGAATTTCGAGCTCGTCGGCGTGGCTTATCGTGTTGGTGTTGGTCGGGCCCAGCTGTTGAATCGCACCGGCCTGGAGCTGGGATAAATCGGCGTCGCCGACGATGGCGGAGCCAAAGGTGAGCTGACCAGGGGCGAGGGGGGTGAAGTTATAGGCGTCCGCGAGATTGCTTGAGCCGGTCGAGGAACGATTGGTGGCGAAATAAACTTTCGTGGGCATGGCGTGCTCCTGTTGGACGTCGTGCACAAGCCGCCACGAGGACGCCAACGAGCAGCGAGGCGCCTCCTGGGACGCGATTTTGCCAGCCGAGGGATCGTTTGTATCTGTTGTCGATGTTATTACAGAACGAGTGTCGCGTCAATCGCAGCGGGTGGCTGGCGATCCCCGATGGGCGTTCGGATAGGGGACTGTGCGGCAACGGCGTCCCAACGTCGTGGTCGGCCTTCATCGGCCACGACGGGGAGAGAGGTGGTGTCTCAGCCCATCAGGATCACGCTGCGCACCGTTTCCCCGCGCTTCAGCGCCGCGAAACCCGCGTTCACCTCCGCCAGCGAGATCCGCGCGGAGATCATCTCGTCCAGTTTCAGCTTTCCATCCAGGTAGGCCCGCGCCAGCATCGGGAAATCCGTGGCCGGTTTCGTTCCACCATAGGAACTGCGGATGATCCGCTTTTCCTGCATCAGGCTGCCCCAGCGGAAAGCGACCTCGTCGTTCACAGCGACCTTGCCGAGCCATACGACCTGTCCGCCGGGCCGGACAGCCTCGACCGAGAGGCGGAAGGTCTCCGGCCGGCCGGCGGCCTCGATGATCGCGTCTGCGCCGCGGCCGTCCGTCAGCGACCGGATCAGGTCCAGCGCATCGGCCGGCGCGCAGGCATGGGTCGCGCCGACCGCCTGGGCCAGTTGCTGCCGAGCCGGGTTCGGATCAACCGCAACGATCGTCGCGGCGCCGGCCAGCGCGCAGCCTTGCACCGCCGACAGTCCCACCGCGCCACAGCCGATCACCAGCGCCGCGTCGCCCCAGCGCAGGTCGGCGACCCGTGTCGCCGCGCCGACGCCCGTCATGACGCCACATCCGATCAGCGCGGCGCGATCGAACGGCATCGCATCCGGAATCCGGATCGCAGCCTGGGCCGGAACGATGCAGTATTCCGCGAAGCCGCCTAGGTACATCAGTTGATGCACCGGCGCCGCCTCGCAGGTCAGGCGCGGCTTGCCATCGAAATGAAACGCTTTGGGTCCGTTCGCCAAAAATTGTCGGCAAAGGATCGGTTGCGCCCGATCGCAATAGAAGCAGGTGCCGCAATGCGGGTTCCAGGATAGCACCACCCGATCACCGATGCCTAGGGTTTCCACGCCCGGTCCGACCTCGGCGATCTCTCCGGCCGCTTCATGACCAAGCACGGCGGGCAGGGGGACGGAGAGGGAACCTTCGATCGCCTCGAGGTCCGTGTGGCACAGGCTGGCGGCGCGGATTCGCACCAGCACGTCGCCGGGGGCGACGGGCCCGATCTCGATGGATTCGATCGACAGCGGCGTGTTGGTCTGGCGCAGGATGGCAGCGTGGGCTTTGGGCATGGCAATATCTCCCCCACTCCGACCTTAACATCGTCGGTGCCCCTTGGCATCCGTCCCCGGCGGTGAAAAAGTCCCCGCAACAGCGTCCAAGGAAACGTCCATGAGCACCACGACATCCCCCCGACTCGCGTACCTGCCGGTCCGTGACGACTGGCTGGCCCGGGGCACGGAAGAGGTCATCGAACCAGGCCTGCCCATCGTCGATCCGCATCACCATCTGTGGGACCGGCCCAACTGGCGCTACATGCTGGACGACCTGCTGGCCGACACCAATGCCGGCCACAACATCGTCGCCACCGTCTTCGTGGAATGCCACGCCTTTTACCGTGCCGCGGGGCCCGAGGCGATGAAGCCGGTGGGCGAGGTCGAGTTCGTCAACGGCGCGGCCGCCATGAGCGCATCAGGCACCTATGGCGCGACGAAGCTCTGCGCCGGCATCGTCGGCCACGCCGATCTGACCAACGGCGCGGAAAGCCGGGAGGTGCTGGAGGCGCTGATCCGCGCCGGCGGCGGACGGTTCCGCGGCATCCGGCATATCACCACCTATGATGCCGATCCCTCCGTGCTGAACCCGGCGCATACGCCGCCCAAGGAACTGATGTTCGACAAGACGTTCCGGGAAGGGTTCGCCTGCCTCGCGCCGCTGAACCTGACCTTCGACGCCTGGCTGTATCATCCGCAGCTTCCTGATCTGATCGCGCTTGCGCGTGCTTTCCCCGAGACCGGCATCTGCCTGAACCATATCGGCGGTCCGCTGGCGATCGGCACGTACCAGGGGCGGCGCGACGAAGTGTTCAAGGCATGGTCCGCGTCGATGAAAGAATTGGCGACGTGCCCGAACATCGTCGTCAAGGTCGGCGGGATGGCGATGCGGATCGGCGGCTGGGATTTCCACACGAAGGAGAATCCGCCGACCTCCGGAGAACTGGCGGCGGCATGGAAACCTTACGTTGAGACCTGCATCGAGACCTTCGGCGCTGATCGCTGCATGTTCGAGAGCAATTTCCCGGTGGACAAGGGTAGCTACAGCTATCCCGCCTATTGGAACGCCTGCAAGCGGTTGACGGCCGGTGCCTCGGGGGCCGAGAAGACGGCCCTGTTCAGCGGAACCGCGGCCCGCTTCTATCGCCTCGATATCTGACGGAGACTTCCATGAAAACGCTGCAATTCGGCGATGTGACGATCACCAGCATCATCGAGCGCGACGGGCCGTGGCGCAAGCCGGGCGACATGTTCCCCGCTTATACCGAGGAGGTGGCGCAGAAGCACCTGGCGACGCTGGACCCGGAGGTGTTCGACAAAGCCACCGGGATGATGAACATCACCTATCAGACCTTCGTGGTGAAGACGAAGCACCACACGATCCTGGTCGACACCTGCACCGGCGAGGACAAGGGCTATCCGGCGCCGATGGATTTCCCCAAGCAGCGCTACCTGGACGAGTTCAAGGCGGCGGGCCTTGCCTTCGACAAGATCGATTACGTCTTCTGTACCCATCTGCATATCGATCATTGCGGCTGGAATACGGTCCTGCGCGACGGCCGCTGGGTGCCGACTTTTCCGAACGCCAAATACGTCTTCCACAAGAAGGAATACGCGGCCTGGGAACAGGCGACCAAAGAGGGCAAGAACCCGCCGGGCAATGTCTGGACCTATAATTGCCTGCCGATCGTCGAGGCCGGGCAGGCGTTGCTCGTCGACGACGATTATTCCCTGGACGACACGGTCTGGCTGACGCCGACACCCGGCCACGCGCCATGCCATTGCTGCGTGAACATCAAATCGGGCGGCAAGCGCGCGTCAGTCACCGGCGACCTGATGCACCACGCGCTGCAGACGCGGATGCCGGAGTGGTACACGATCTTCGACTGGAACCAGGAGGAAGGGATCAAGTCCCGTCGCAAGTTCTTCAAGGAGGTTGCGGGGACGGGGACCTATATCCTGCCGATCCATTTTCCAAGCCCGACCGTCGGGCTGATCGAGCCGCTTGGGGATGCGTTCGACTACAAGTTCGTGCGGTAGTGGTTGGGACGCTGGATTTTTCAGGGTGACGCCGAGCAGCTTCCCGCCATCTCGTCATGGCCCGGTCACGCCGGGCCGTGACGGGGGCTGCAATCGGCGCGCATGATCAGCGTGGGCGCTGCCGCCTGGCGCGCGTCACCGCAAGGTCCAACGCGGACAGAAAGGCGGAGCGGTCCCGCGGCGTGAAAGCTTTCGGTCCACCTGTCAGTTGGCCGGCGGACCGCAGATCGGCCATCAGGTTGCGGGTCGCCAGCGCCATCCCGATCGAGTCCTCGCTGAACGCCTTGCCTGTCGGTGCCAGCGCGAGTGCGCCTGCCTTCACGGCCCGAGCGGCAAGCGGCACATCGGCTGTGACGACGATGTCGCCGGCGGTGGCGCGTTCCGCGATCCAGTCATCGGCCTTGTCAGGGCCATCGCTGACGATGACGCGCTCGATCCAAGGGGCTGGCGGTATGCCCATGACGCTGTTGGAGACGACGAAGACATGCGCGCCGACGCGTTCCGCGACGCGATAGATTTCGGGTTTCACGGGGCAGGCGTCCGCGTCGACGAAGATGCGGACCATCAGGCTCCGACGCCCAACAGCACCGCTACGGATCGTACGGCAGCCGCGAATGCATCCTCCCAATCCTGCGCGGCTGCGACCAGGCCGCCGGACAATTCGATGCCGACATGAACCATCGCGTTCTGTATACACCCCTCGGAGTGCACCAGCCACCCATCCGGATCGCGCGTCAATCCGGAGGTCCCGCCGGTCGCGCCGGCGGCCGCCGCCGCCAGCTCCAATCCGAACACGTCCCGAAAGAAAGATGAAACCCTGTCGGGGTAGGGCCGGGGGTCGCGCGTCCAGCCGGCGATCGGCTTGCGCAACGCCTTCATGTATCCGACCTCGAACGCCGTGCCGGTATCCATCTCGGGACCGCGGCGGAACCCGTCCAGGCAGAAGACGGCGCCATCGACGCTGTCCATCAGTGCCATGTCAGCGCGAACGATCGCTTCCAGCAGCGGCCGGCCCGGCGGCAAGCCCTCCAGGCCCATCTGGCCGTCCAGCGGCGCTACGCCTTCCACCCCGCACGCTCGGCAGATGGATTTCATGCGCGCGAACTCGGGCTCCGGTTCGGGCAGGAACACCGTCGGGCCGGCGAGGTAGAGGCGCGGCGTCGCCACCTATTTCGCCAAGGCGGGTTCTTTCAGCGACACCCGTCCCTTGAAGGCCGGCATCACCTCTTTGGCGAACCGTTCCACCTGTTCCAGGATGACCGACTGCGGCACGCCCAGCGACGGGCTGATGGAAACGCGATCGAGGCCCGGATAGGCCTTTTCCAGCTTCATCAGGTGCTCGATGATCTCGTCGGCGGAGCCGGTCAGGAACCCGCCAGCCTTCACCGCCTCCTCGATGCGCGGCAGCTTCGCCGTCGGTGCCCGTTTCGGGTCCCGCATGATCTCGATCTGCTCTTCCGACAAGGCGCGGACCAGCCGTAGCTCACCGAACATCTTCATGTTCTCTTCGTAATATTTGGCGGCGTCGCGCAGGCACTGTTCCTTGCTGTCGCCCATATAGAAGTGATAGCCGAAGCACAGGCGTTCGCCCAGGTCGATGTCCTTGCCGAACTTCTTGTGCGCGGCCTGCCACTTCAACACGACGTTGTGCATCGCGCCGCCCTCGGCCGACCCGCCGCCGACCATGCCTTGGATGCCGTGCTTGGCCATGAACTCCATTGCCCGTTCGGTGCCGCCCTGGATCGGCTGCCAGCATTCCACCGGCAGACGTTCCGGGCGCGGCACAAGCGTCAGCTCCTTCAGCGTGTAGCCGCGATACGGCACTTCCGGCGGCAGCGTGTAGTGCTTGCCCTTGTGGCTGAAGCTTTCGCTGTTGAAGGCCTTGAAGATGATGTCGACCTGTTCCTCGAACAGCTCGCGATTCGCATCCTGGTCGATCAGCGGAGACCCGAACGTCTCGACCTCCCGCGTGTGGTAGCCGCGGGCGACGCCGAAGACGACGCGGCCATGCGACAGGATGTCCGCCATGGCGTAGTCCTCGGCCAGGCGCAGGGGGTGCCACATCGGGGTAACGTTGAAGCCGCAGCCGATGTTCAGGTTCCTGGTCATGTGCGTGAGATGAAGCGCCATCATCAGCACGTTGGGGATGCACTCGGTGCCTTCGCGCTGGAAGTGGTGCTCCGCCATCCAGAACGTGTTGTAGCCCAGCCCGTCCATCTTCTGCGCGATGGCCTGCGCCTTCCATAGCGCCGAGCTGAGATGCTTGTTGTCGTAGAGCCGATCGTTGATCGGCGTGCCGCCATAGCCGATGTTTTCCACATCCGTATGGCCGGCGAACAGGCTGTCGAACTTGGTGATCACGGCGCCCTCCTGTGCTTTTGCCGGGAGTGTACGCCCTCGATCATCAAACGCAAATTCAGGCGGCGTGCGTCAACCGCTTGACGAAGGCCGAGATGCGATGCCGCCGCATTTCGCTGCGGGCCTTCTGGTCGGTGGTCATGTAGTTCAGTTGGATCGAATAACGAGGCCCGACGAATTGCCGATGGCCGTGCCAGGTCGTCGGACCGTTCGGAAAGATCAGCAGCGTGCCGTCGACCGGCGGCACCTCCACCGCGTAATCCTCAAGGTCGTCGGGGCCGCGCAGCAGCCGCAGGCAGCCGTCCTGGCGCGACCACGCATCGCCGGGGCGGTTCAGATACAGCAGCACCGTCACCCGCTTGGCCAGGGAGTCGCAATGGATCCGGCCGTCCCGCTCGCTGGTCCAGCCGCGCATCGTCACCATCGTCGGCGCGCCGCCCAGGTCCAGGCTGAACCGTTCGGCGATGGCCGCGCGCAGGTCCGGCCCTTCCATCGCCGCCATCAAGTCGCGGGCCGCGGGACCCAGCCTGACGGCGTCCGGAGGGAATGAGCCGCGCTTGTTCAGCGGGGGAAGATCCGCGAGCACCCGGTCCAGCGCTGCCGGCGGGACGAATTGCCGCACCACCACGTGGGGGAACGGATCGGTCGCGACCGGCGTGGCGCGCAGCTTGGCATAATCGAGGTCAATCATGATGGCCCCCGCATAGCAGCAACGCTTCGGCCAGGTCGAGGAGATCGTCGGGCCAGTATGCCTCGGGCCTGGGTCGATCGGGATGCAGGGCTGCATCCGGCCGGCAGGTCAGCACGGGCATGATCCAGCGCACCGGCATCGACGCGCGCCCGTCGGCCGCGCCCAGCAGGGCGCCGGCGATGGCGGCGTTGGTGTCAGTGTCGCCTCCGGCCGAGGCAGTGGCGATCAACGCGGCCTCGAATGGCGTTCCGGCATTCAGGTGGTGGAACGCGTTGCGCAGCGCGATCAGCACCCAGCCTTCATGCCGTTTGAAGTCCTCGGGTGGGCTGGCCGTTTGGACCGCGTCAGCGACCACGGTCTCGGTCGCGTAGAGCAGGGCGGCGTCCCGCATGCCGGGCCGGTCGGTGCCGTCCAGGGCAGCGGCGATCGCGGCGGCGAACGCGGCGCAGGCGGCGCGGCAGACGGGGTGGGGGTGGGACAGTTCGGAATCCAAGCTGGCGGTGTGGGCGGCGGTCTCCGGGTCCGGGGCCCAGACGCCGATCGGGGCGACGCGCATCAGCGACCCGTTGCCCTGGCTATCGGCTTGGGGTGCGGCGTCCGGTCCAAAGGCCGCCCCGATGGTCGTGCCGATGTCGAACGGGCCGGATTGGAACCAGCGCCGATAGGCCGCCAGCGCGTCCTGCGGGTTGTATCCCCGGCGGCGGACCAGGCTGCGCGCCAAGGCCAGCGCCAGTTCGGTGTCGTCGGTCGGCTGGCCGGCCTGCGTCCGCCAGACCGGGCTGTCCCGGATCTCCCGCACGCCGGCGGGATAGGTCGAACGGATGGAATCTTGGGTCATGAATTCGACCTGGCTGCCCAGGCTGTCCCCGATCGCCAGCCCCAGCAGGCATCCCAGCGCTCGGTCCAGCCGCGTGCCTTCCGCCACCCGGGGCCAGGCCAGGGTGACCCTGTCTTCCCGCCGTGGCTCCGTCGCGCCGCGCCAGGTCCGGGCGCGCAGCGCCGCCACTGCGGCGGGCGCTCCGCCGAAGCAGGCGAAAGGGCGGCTGGCGCCGTCGACGTCGTAGCGGACCGGCTCGCCGTCTTCCTGCACCAGCACGCCACCCGCGGCAGTCAGCAGCGCGTGACCGGCGGCGATGTCGTGGGCGTTGACCGGGCGCAGCGTGACAGTGGCGATCCCGTCGCCGACGGCGACCCTGGCGAGCCGGTAGGCGATGGACGGCAGCGGCATGAAGCGGGCTGGGGCGCAGCGCGTGCTGTTCCACACCGGTCGCTGCCAGGCGCCGTGGTTAAGGAACACCACATCGCGATTGGTCAGCGTCTTTTCCCCTAGATTGGCCTGAACGGGCAGACCATTCCGGGTCATCGGCGCCCCCTCGGCCCAGGCGATCAGGTCCGGACCCCGGTCCGGCGACAGCGGCGCGTACACCACCCCCAGCACCGGCTGGCCCCGGAACAGCAGTCCCACCGAGATCGCGCTGCCTCGCCGCCCTTCAAGGCAGGCGCGGGTGCCGTCATGCGGGTCGACCACCCAGCAATAGCCGTTGGCCTCGGCCGCGAGCACCCCGGCTTCCTCGCCCACGAAGCGCGCCGGCAGCAGTTTCGTCAGGCGTTCCCGCAGGAACAGCTCGATCTCCGTGTCGATCGGCGCGGTCTCGCGTCCCAACGCGCGGGGACCCGTGGGCAGGGCGAATTCGGCGGCCAGGGGAACGCCGGCCTGGCGCACGAGGTCGATCACCTCGGGTAGAATCCCGGCGGGCAGCCTGTCGGAGGGCAGGGTTGCAGCGGTCATGGCCCGTCGAGTCTAGGCGTTCGCCGCCGGACGCGCTATCTCCAGGTCCCAGACATGGATAGCCAGCCTTATCCGCCGCGGGCCGGCGGTCCCTTGCCGATCTACCGTTCCATGGTTGCCAACGGGTCGCTCGCCGCCGACCCGTCGCAGGCGCATGCCGTGGACCGGCTGCAGGACCTGTGGGAGCGGCTGCGCGGCTACGACCCGCGTCCGCCGGCGCCGGAGGTTCCGGGCTTCTTCGGCCGTGTCATGCGCCGGCGCCAGACCGAGGAATACGTGCCGACCGGCCTCTACCTGGTGGGCGAGGTCGGGCGCGGCAAATCCATGCTGATGGACCTGTTCTTCGATACAGCCGAGGTGAGGCGCAAGGAGCGGATCCACTTCCATCGCTTCATCCAGAACGTCCACGCCAGGTTTCACGCCTATAAGCGCGCGCATCCCCAAATCAGCGACCCGATTCCGCCGCTGGCCGACCAGATCGCCAAGGCCTCGGCGCTGCTGTGCTTCGATGAGTTCCAGGTCAACGACATCGCCGATGCGATGATCCTGGGTCGGCTGTTCCAGGCGCTGTTCGATCGGGGCGTGGTGGTCGTCACGACCTCCAACACCGAACCCGACAACCTGTTCAGGGGCCAGCCCGGCCGCGACGCGTTCCTGCCGTTCATCGCCCTGATCAAGCAGCGGCTGGAACTGGTGGAGATGAACGGCGCCCGCGACTACCGGCGCGAACGGATGCGGGGCTTGCGTACCTGGCACGTGCCGGCCGACGCGATGGCGGAACGCGCGCTGGATGAGGCGTTCGAGCGGCTGACAGGCGGCGCGACGCCTGAGCCCGTGACGCTGGACGTGATGGGGCGCACCCTGACGATCGCCCGGGCGGCCGACGGGGTCGCGCGCTGCGACTTCGACTTCCTGTGCAACCAGGCCTATGGCGCGGGGGACTATCTGGCGATCGCGCGGACCTTCCATACGCTGATCCTGGACCGCATCCCTCGTCTGTCGCCGGACAACTACGACGCCGCCCGCCGCTTCATCGTGCTGGTGGATACGCTGTACGACCAGCGGGTGAAGCTGATCGCCTCGGCCGAGGCGCAGCCCGACAAGCTGTATCAACGCGGTGAGAACGCGAAGATGTTTGAGCGGACGGCGTCGCGCCTGGACGAGATGCAGAGCGAGGACTGGCTAGGCCTGACGCACATCAAGTAGCGGACTGGGCAAGCTGGCGGCCGGTCAGGCTGCCCGGCGGAGGTTGTTCCGACTCCGCATCAGCGGCTGGATGCGGGTGCCGAACTGCTCCATGCCGATCAGGAAATCGTCGAAGGTCAGCATCACGCCTTGCACGCCGGGGACATCCGCCAGCTCGTCCAGCATGGCGGCGATCGCGGCATAAGACCCGACCAGCACGCCGCCTTGCGTCGGAAGGTCCTGCATCTTGAATGTCTTGCGCTTGTTCGGTCCGGCGAGCGGATCGCGGGTCGGATCGTCCTCGGCCTGGGACTCGCGCCACGCGAGCGCCTCGTGATCGGTACCGGCCACGTAGTGCCGCCATTTGGCCATGGCGGCGGCGTCGGTCTCGTCGGCGATCACCATGGTGGATACCAGCGCTCCGCAGCTTCGGCCGGTCTCGGCGGTCGCCTTCACCAGCCGCGCCACGCTGTCCGTCACCGCGGTCGGGGTGTTGACTCCGAAGCTGGAGCAGAAATTGTAGTCGGCATGCCGAGCGGCGTAGCGCGTGCCGGCATCGCTTTGGGCGGCGCAGATGATGGGGATTTTTGCGGTCGGCATGGGCAGCAGGCGGCAATCATCCATCTGGAAGAAGTCGCCCTTGAAATCGCTGTGCCCGGTTTCCCACAGCTCTTTCATGATCGTCACATACTCGCTGCAATAATCGTAGCGGCGGTTGTAATGCGTCGATCCCGGCCAGATCCCCATCTGCGCATATTCGCGCCGCTGCCAGCCCGAGATGATGTTCACGCCGAACCGTCCGTGCGAGATCGAATCGACCGTCACGGCCATCCGGGCGGTGAGAGGGGGCGGCATGGTCAGCACGGCGCAGGTGGCGAAGAGTTGGATGCGCTTGGTGACGGCGGCGAGACCCGCCATCAGCGTGAAGGATTCCAGGTTGTAGTCCCAGAACTGCGATGGGCCGCCGAATCCATGCAGCTTGATCATCGACAGGGCGAAGTCGAAGCCGAACGCCTCTGCCTTGCGCACCACCTCGGCGTTCAGGTCGAAACTGGGCTTGTACTGCGGCGAGGTGGTGGAGATCAGCCAGCCGTTGTTGCCGATCGGAATGAAAACCCCAAGCTGCATCGGTAAGCCTCCGTTCAAGAGGTGATGAATTCGTTCCAGCGCCGCGTCAGGTAGCGGTCTTCGTCCATCACCGAGTTCCATACCGCGATATGGCCCATCCGCTGGTCGAAACTGCCGCCGTCGCGGGTGCGCCCGGCCTTTTCCACCAGCTTGCCGTAGGGATCGACGATGTCCGAGGCTGCCGGCTTGCCGCCGTACCAGTAGTCCCATTCCGCCGGCGTCAGGAATTTGCGGGCGAGTTCCGGTTGCGCGGAGTAGTAGCCCTCGCGGGCGATGAACGCTCCGGGAAACCCCGAACAGTACCAGTTCATATACTCATAGAAACAGTCGAGTTTCAGCCCCGACAGGTGCTTCATCGCACCCAGCGTATAGCCCCAACCGCGATAGCCTTCCTTCAGCGGCTGGAAGGTGCATGGGATGCCGCGGGTGCGCACCGCGGTCACGGCGGGCGACCACATCGACTGGATCACGACCTCGCCCGACGCCATCAGGTTCACGGACTGGTCGAACGTCGTCCAGAAGGAGCGGAATTGCCCGGCTTGCTTGATCTCCATCATCTTGGCGATGGTCTTGTCGATCTCGGCGCGGGTCATGTTGCCCTTGTTGCCGTATTTCACGTTGCCGCTGGCTTCCATGGCCATGGCGACATCGATCACGCCGGTGGTCGGGCTGTCCTGCAGCGCGGCCTTGCCCTTGAAGTCGGGAGAGATCAGGTCGGCCCAACTCGTCACCGGGCGTTTCACGAGATCCGGGCGGATGCCCAACGTATCGGCGTTGGTAACGGTCGGAATGATCGTGACCCAGTCGGTGGGTTCCAAGGAAAGCTTGCTGCCGCTGGCGTCTGTTGCATAAAGGATGGTGTAAGGGGCAACGCCCTGGCGCGACACTTCTGTCCCGTCGGCGTATTTGCCCTTGGTGAACATCGGCAGCGTCTGGTCCCAGTATTTGAACTTGCTGACCGGGATCGTCTGGATCACGTCCCGTCCGGGCAAATAGCGCAGCCACACCATGCTGATATCGGAACAGTCCATCGATGTCGGTTGCGACAGCAACCTGTTGAGCAGGTCGGCGTTTTCCGTCGTCTGCATCTGGACGGTGAAGCCCAGCTCCTTCGAGGCGCGTTCCGCGATGGCGGGGATTGCCGTCACCGGCGGACCCGCATGGCGCAACACGATGTCCTTGACGTTCTGCGCCCAGATGGTCGGAAATCCGCAGATTGCGCCGCTGCCGACCGCAGCCCCGGTCAATGTCAGCACCGATCGGCGAGGCAACGATGGGCGAACGCGTGTGCCGCGAGTCATCCGTGTATCCTCCAGGCCATCAGGTTCCGTTCACGCCGGCGTCGTGCGTCGATTACCCTCCGTCTCGATCGTCCTATTCCGAAGCACCTGTTCCGCTCGGCACAATTTTCTCAGCAAGACCGGTGCCAATGAGAAAATATGTATGGATATTCGTCATGGCGTCTGCGGCACTGCCCAAAATGACGGCCGTGGCCGCCCTTGTTCGGCCCAGGTGCATTTCCTTTGGGCTGATATGACCCATGCGGCAAGAGGATCTAAAGTTGCGGTTCCGGATACAACATCGCCGGCCCATCCTTTGCGAGCTGGTCCATCCTTTGCGATAAACAAGAAACAAGTGGACGCCCGCAACCGACAGGCCCAATGCGTTGCCCATCAAGGATGCCCCGAGGCAGGCGACTACAATCCGCCAGCCACGGAAGCGGGGGCTCTCCCAAGCTACGCCATCAGCGATGATCGAACGGCTCCGGGCAGGCCTTAGGCCTTCGACGCCACTGTCGCCTGCTCGGCTGACGGGAAGATCATGCACGTGGTGCTGCCGTGTGCGATGACCTTGCCTTCAGCCGTTACCAACCGTCCCTCGGCGGTCGCGATCGTGCGTCCACAATGGATGACCTGCCCCTCCGCCCGCACGTCTCCCCCTTTGGCATACATCGGACGGACGAGGTTCAGCTTGAACTCCAGGGTCGTATGCCCAATGCCGCCGGCCAGCCTGGTCAGAACGGCAAGCCCCATCGCCGAATCCAGCATTGCCGCCGTGAAGGCCCCGTGGACTGTTCCCCCCGGGTTGTAGTGTCTCTCTTCGGGACAGGCCGTGAAGGCCACGAACCCGTCCTCCGCTTCAACCAGCCGCATGTTCATCAACTCGTGCATGGGCGCTAACGGGAGCGTGCCATCCCGCATGCCCCGCACCTGATCCAGCCCCGACAGACCGGCTTTTGCGTCCGCGGGCAATGGGGCGGCAGGGAGGCGGCGAGCGGAACCGGACGTTGACGTTGAATGCATGCTTGCTGGCCTTTTCCTGTGATACCGATCTCTTCGGGCTATCGACGCCAGTGCTGTGGTAGACGTGATTTCGATCCGATTGATTCGGTCTATTCCGAAGCGATACTGTGACTTCGGACAGATTGGGACGAACCGCCCACGTATGAGGGAGCGAAACGAAAATGCCCAATACCATCAAGCTGCATCGCGTGCTGCGGACGACGCCCACGACCCTCTATCGCGCCTTCCTGGACGCGGACGCCATGGTGAAGTGGTTGCCGCCCAATGGATACACCGGGAAAGTGCATCGCATGGACCTTCGCGTGGGTGGCGGCTACGCCATGTCGTTCACGAATTTCGCGACAGGGCAGGCGCATTCCTGGACCGGGGTCTACCGGGACCTTCAGGAAGGCCAGCGGATCCAGTATTCCGCGACCTTCGACGACCCGGGCATGAGCGGCGAGATGGTGACGACCGTTTCGCTGCGGGCCGTGTCGGTGGGAACCGAGCTGACGGTGGTGCAGGAGGGTATTCCGGACTTGATCCCGCCGGAGGCCTGTTACCTGGGCTGGCAGGAATCCCTGATCCTGCTGGGGAGGCTGGTCGAAGCCCCATTGCCCGGATAACGGCCTTCACCCCAACGCCGAAACCACCCCGGGCAACAACCGCCGGTCCCCTACGGCGATGACCCGGCCATCCCCAGCCGAGCGCAGGCGGCCGCCCTGCCAGTCGGTCATGGCGCCGCCGGCGCCCTCGACGACCGGCATCAGCGCCGCCCAGTCCCAGACCTTCAGGCTGCGCTCGACGACAATGTCCAGTTGCCCCAGCGCCAAAAGCCCGTAGCCATAGGCATCGCCGCCCCAGGTGGTCCGCTTCACCGCCCCCTGCAGCGCCTGGAACCGCGGCAGATCGTCCTTCAGCAGCTCCGGGCTGGTGCAGGACAGTTCCGCGTTCCCGATCTCGGGGCAGGCCCGCGTTCCCGCCGAACCGCCGATCGGACCCGAGAATGTGGTCGGCCGCCCCGCGACCCCCACCCAGCGCTCCCGCGTCACCGGCTGGTCGATGATGCCGATCAGCGGCTCATCGCCATGCATCAAGGCGACCAGCGTGGCGAAGATCGGCCGTCCGGTGATGAAGGCGCGGGTCCCGTCGATCGGGTCCAGCACCCAACGCAGCGGCGCTTCGGGCCGCTCCAACCCGAACTCCTCGCCCAGTATGCCGCAATCGGGACAGCGGTTCCGCAGCATGGCGCGCATCGCCTCCTCGGCGCCGCGATCGGCGATGGTGACGGGCGAATCGTCGGATTTCTGGTCGGCCGGCACGGCGGTGCGGAAATGCGGGCGGATCACCGATCCCGCCAGGTCGGCGGCTTCCAGGGCGATGGCGACGAAGGGATCCAGGTCGGCGGGTCGGGTCATGACGTTGCGCCCGTGACGGCGCCTCCTTACAACGCCCCGACGTTAGAAAGACCGGCGCGAAGCAGCAACCGCATGAATCCGATCGTCGTCATCCCGGCCCGCCTGGCCTCCACCCGCTTGCCGAACAAGCCGCTGGCCGATATCGCCGGCCGGCCGATGATCGTGCACATGCTCAACCGGGGCCAGGAGGCCGGGATCGGTCCCGTCGCCGTGGCCTGCGGCGACCCAGAGATCGCCGCCGTCGTACGCGACGCCGGCGGCCGGGCGGTGCTGACCGACCCCAAGCTGCCGTCCGGGTCGGACCGCGTGCATGCGGCGCTGGCGGAGCTCGATCCCGACCGGCGGCACGACGTGGTGGTCAACCTCCAGGGCGACTTTCCCACGCTGGATCCCGAGGGGCTGCGCCAGGTGATCCGCCCGCTGACCGATCCGCGCATCGATATCGGCACCCTGGTGGTGCCGATCCGTGACGAGATCGAGGCAACCACCGTTTCCTTCGTCAAGGCCGCCTGCGCGTTCAAGGACGGGGAGACCATCGCGCCGGCCCTGTATTTTTCGCGCCAGGCGATCCCCTGGGGCCTGGGGCCACGCTGGCACCATGTCGGGATCTATGCCTATCGTCGGCCGGCGCTGGATCGTTTCGTGTCGCTGCCGCCAAGCCCGCTGGAGCAGCGCGAGAGCCTGGAGCAGTTGCGGGCGCTGGAGGACGGGATGCGGATCGCCTGCGTACGGATGGAGCACGGCCCGTTCGGGGTCGACACGGCCGAGGACCTGGAACGCGCCCGCGACCTGCTGGGCCGGGGTGCGTGAGATGGCGGGCCTGATCTCCTTCCAGGGCGTGCCGGGGGCCTATTCCGACCTCGCCTGCCGCAACGCCTATCCCGACAGGCAGACGCTGCCTTGCGCGTCGTTCGAGGATGCCATCGACGCGGTGCGCGACGGTCGAGCGGAGCTGGGCATGCTGCCATGCGAGAACAGCCTGGCGGGCCGGGTGTCCGACATCCATCACCTGCTGCCCGGTTCCGGCCTCTTTATCATCGGCGAGCAGTTCCAGCGCGTGGAACACTGCCTGCTGGGCATCAGGGGCGCGACCATCGCGGACATCAAGCGCGCCCATTCCCATACCGTCGCGCTCGGCCAGGTGCGCAAGATCATCGCCGACCTGAAGCTGGTCCCGGTGGTGGAGGCGGATACCGCGGGCGCCGCGCAGCTCGTCGCGCAATGGGGCAAGAAGGAGGAGGCGGCGATCGCCTCCTCCCTCGCCGCCGAGATCTATGGGCTGGACATCCTGCGCGCGAATGTCGAAGACGCGGCGCACAACACGACCCGCTTCTATGTCGTGTCGAAGACGCCGGTGACGCCGGACGTTGCAACCCCGGATCTGATGACGACGTTCGTGTTCCGTGTCCGCAACGTACCGGCCGCGCTGTACAAGGCCCTGGGTGGGTTCGCCACCAACGGCGTGAACATGACCAAGCTGGAGAGCTACATGCTGGGCGGCGAGTTCGCCGCCACGCAGTTCCTGTGTGACGTCGAGGGGCATCCCGAACAGACGGGCCTGCGCCATGCGCTGGAGGAGCTGTCGTTCTTCTCGACCGAAGTGCGTATCCTGGGCGTCTATCCGATGGCGCCGTTCCGGCGGCAGGAGGTTTCATGACCGACGACATCCTGGTCGAGCGACATCCGCATTGGCGCCGCCTTGTGCTCAACCGGCCGGCGAAGCTGAATGCGGTGGACGCGCCGATGCTGGAGCGGCTGATCGCGGCGATCGGCGAGGCGGAGGCCGATCCGGCCTGCCGGGTGCTGGTGCTGACCGGCGCGGGCAGGGGGTTCTGCGCCGGGCAGGAATTGGGAGCTGGCGTGACGCCGTCCGAGGCCGGTGCGCCGGACCTGGAGGCCTTGGCCGGACGCTACCACCACGAGGTGGTGCGACGGGTCCGCGCCTCCCGGCTGCCGTTCATTGCCGCGGTCAACGGCGTGGCGGCGGGGGCCGGCGTCGGGTTCGCGCTGACCTGCGACATCGTGCTGGCGGCACGGTCGGCGAAGTTCGTACAGGCCTTCGTGCGGATCGGCCTGATCCCGGACAGCGGGTCGACCTTCTTCCTCTCCCATCTGGTCGGGGACGCGCGGGCGCGTGCCCTGGCGATGCTGGGAGATGCGATCGATGCCGAAACGGCCGAGCGGTGGGGGATGATCTGGCGTGCGGTCGACGATGCGGCGCTGGGGGCGGAGACGGATGCGATTGTGGAACGGTTCGTCGCGGCGCCGGCCGAAGCGATAGCCGGCATGAAGCGGCTGTTCGCATCGGTGGTCGCGGGGGCGTCGCTGGAGGCGCAGTTGGCGTTGGAAGCACGCGAGCAAGGCGTGGCTGGCCGGTCAGCGGACTTCGCCGAAGGGGTCAGGGCGTTTCAGGAGAAACGACCGCCGGTGTTCAATCGAGGATAGCCCCGGGTTACCGAGGCCGGCGATCAAAGTCACGCCGGCCCCGGTCACGCCACGCCTAGACCAAGCGGTAGGCCACCCGTTCGCGATGGCTCAGCTTGGGCAGCGCCTCTTCCATGATCATCTGCTTGAAATGCGCCGTCTCCTGATGAGCCGCGAACGCGGCGTCATCGGAGAAGATTTCATAGAACATGAACTTCCGAGGGTCCTCGGCCGACTGCTGAACGGTCAGCATCTCCAGCCCCGGTTCATTCCGTGCCAAGGGAGCGAACCGGGTGATGATGTCGAGGGCGGCTGCCACTTCATTCTCCTTCACGATCCAATGCACCGTGAAAGCACGCTTCTGCTGATCAGGCATTTCATCCTCCTTGTCATTGACGACAGGAGGATTATGCCCGCTCTCAAACCCCGGATGCTTCGGACCGCACCAAAGTGGCCGAGGGCGAGCCTCACCCGTGCGGGATCGTCTTCCGCAGGAAGCCCGTGCGCGACTGCGCACCGGCCATCATGAACGACGCGTCCTGGCCGGACAGGATGAAGCGGGCGCCCATCTCGATATAGCGCGGCATGATCGCCTCGTTGTAGATGCCCGCCATGCCGGGGAATTTCCCCGCCTTCTTGCAAGCGGCGATCATCTTGGCATAGGCGTCGGCCAGCCGGTCGTTGCCGAAATCGCCGGGGATTCCCATTTCGGCGCACAAATCGTTCGACCCGATCAGCAGCACGTCCACGCCCGGCACCGCGGCGATCTCATCGGCGTTGGCGATTGCCGTCGGCGTCTCCAGCATCACCACCGTCAGGTTGGCGTGGTTCAGCATCATCACTGCCTCTCCGGTCGAAACTTTCTGCAACTGGAAATGCGGCCCCCAGCCGCCGACCGAGCGGTGGCCGATCGGGGGGTATTTGAGCTTGCTGACGATCTCGCGAGCCTCGGCGGCGGTGTCCACGTGCGGCATGACGATCCCCAGCGCACCGTTGTCCAGCGCCCGCGTGGCGATCGAATACTGGCCGTTGGGGACGCGGGCGATCGGGGCGATGTTCGCATCCAGGGCGGCGGCGCTGATCTGCGCGCAGGCGTCGAGCGACATCGTCCCGTGCTCCATGTCCAGGAACAGCCAGTCGAAGCCGGCGATGGCCATCATCTTGGCGATTTCCACGCTGCGGGTGGTGCGGACGCCGACCCCCAGCGACAGATGGCCGAATTCCAGCTTTTCGCGCGCGATGTTGCGGACGGACATGGTCTTTCCCCCAGGATAGTCGACTGCCTGCATAGTCTAGCCGTGAACGGGCCGCCGGCCAACTCTCAGGCGTAACAGTCGATGGCCGTAGCGATCATCCGGTTCAATGCGGCCATGTCCATCGCATGATCGGTTTCGTTGGCAACCGCAACCGTCAGCCGATGCCGACGCAGAACGAAGATCTTCTGGTCCGACGCCCCCGACGCCCAGGCGGTGTCGCGCGGCAGGTCGGGGAAGGCGCCCTCGACGTTGGACCGGAAGCACGCCGCGTAGCTGGTGCCGGTGTGCGAGGGCGTCAGCGCGTAATCGACCCAACCGTCGGGCAGCAGCCGCTCGCCGTTCCACATCCCGTCGTTCAGGTACAGCACCCCCAGCTTCGCATAATCCCGCAGCGTCGCGTACCCGGCCCCAGAGGCGATCAGGTTGCCCGCCTTGTCCGCCGAGTGCTGGTAGCTGCCCATGCCCAGCCGGTCGATCAGCAGCCCATACGCCGTCGCGTGATACGGCAGGCCCCGCCGCTCGATCTGGTCGCGGATGATCGCGCCCAGCACGTTCATGCCGCTGTTGACATAGCGGAACACCGCGCCGGGGACAGTGGCGACGATCGAGCGCTGCGCGGCCTCGAACGCGTTGGCGGCCTCCTGGTAGACGGCGCTGTTCTCGAAGCCGATCAGGACACGGCCATCCTCCAGCCGCACCGGGAAGCCGAGGCCGGCGCGCATCCGGACCAGGTGGTCCAGGGTGATCAGGTGATGGATGCCGCGGGGGTCGGACCAAAGCGGCGCGGGCGCCGGGTCGTGCATCGAGCGCAGCCAGCCGTCATGGATCAGCCGTCCGATTACCGTACAGGTGATCGCCTTGGTCATGGACCAACTTGGCGTCGCTCGGTCCGGCGCGCCGAACGCGCCGTAGCGTTCAACGAGCACACGGTCCGGCCGAGCGATCAGTACGCCGTAGGCGCCGGGCGAGCCGGCGAAGAACGCATCCATCGCGGCGGCCAGCGGTGGCGGTGCCGAGGCGGATTCCACCGCGTCGCCGATCGGCCAGGCGCGCCCGGCCTCGCGGACAGGACGGGGGATCGGGCTGGGGGCGAAGTCCGGCGCTTCGGCTGGACCGAGCAGGATGGTGCCGTAGCCGGGACGGCTGATGGCGCGGCCGACGATGCCGCCCCAACGGACGGTGACCTGGCCTGCCTCGACGGTCACGCCCAGGCGGCCGGCGGCGAAATCCGCGTCCGCCTCCGCCTGGATCGACACCTCGATCGCATGCGCGTCGAGGCCCGAGGGCAGTTGCGCCACGCGCAGCCGGAAATGCCGATCCGCCGTCGCGCGGTCCAACCCGGAGACCAGCATCATGTCGGCATAGCGCCGTGCGGCGAAGTTCACTGTCCGCTGGCGCAGCGCGGCGCGGGAGCCGTCAAAGATGACCGGATCGACCAGCCCCGCATGCCCCAGCACCGGAGAGCGGTCGAAGATCGTCTCCATCCAGGGCGGCTGGCTCATTGTGCGGCAGCCAGGTCGAAATAGCGGTTCTTCATGCCCTTCTGGTTCTCATAGAGCGAGCCCTGTTTCGCCGCGGGCGGCAGGGGCAGGCGGACCGGGGCAGGGGCCATGCGCGGCTCGCGCGGTTCGCCCGCCGCCATCAGCGCGTTGAACGCCGCGATCCCTCCCGGGAAGCCCAGCAGCGGCCAGGCGTCCGCCGCGCGGTATTGGAACAGCAGCAGGCGGCGGTCGCGGTCCGAGACATTGGGCGCGGAGCCGTGCACGGCCCGCACATGGTGGACGGTGATGGAGCCGGCCTTGCCCAGCAGCGGGATGGCCCTGGCATAGTCGACGTCGCGGTTGGACGGGTCCATCGCGCCGCAGAACACGCCGTCGGCGTGGTGGTCGAAGGTCGGCCCCCTGTGGCTGCCCGGCAGGATCATCAGCGGCCCGTTCTCCATCGCCATGTCGTCGAACATCACGCCGACGGCCGCGAGGTTGTCGTTGGTATGCGGATAGAACGCCCAGTCCTGGTGCCACTCGACCGGGGCGCCGAAGCCGGCGCATTTCATGTTCAGCTTGGCGGTGTCGAAGCGGATGTCCGGACCCCAGAGCGCTTGCAGGACACCGATGATCTTGGGATGGCGGACCAGGGCGGCATAGGCCGGGTGGTGCAGGTGCGGCGCCTTGATGCGGCGGACCCGGGGGTTGTCCGGGGCGTGGCTGTCTTCCAGGTCATAGATGTCGGTGTGACCTGTCAGCCCGCGCGCACGGGCGACGAAATCGTCGGTCACGTTCGACAGGGTGCGGACTTCGTCGGCCGTCAGGACGTTGGGGACCACGATGGCGCCGACCTCGTTGTATTCGTCGATCTGGGCTTGCGTGAGCATCAGCCTTCCTCCTGCGTTCGAGACGGAGCTTACCGCATTCGCCCCCGGATCGCCATTATGCCGGTGCCGCGATGCGGTCTCCTCTTTGCCGCCTGTGAAACTCGTCACCTACGAAACCAAAAACTCCCGGTACCCTCCAGCGGCTACCGCGTCCGCACGTTTGCGGTACCGCACCGCGCTGCCGTTGTACCCGACCACGCGCCGCACCGTCCGGCCCTCGACGTTCTTGTTCACCCCGGTCATCCAGGAATCGACGTTGTAGGACAGCAGGATCCGCGCCGCGTCGATCACGTGCCGTGTCCATTCCGCGACCGGTTCCGCTCGTGGCTCGATACGTGTGTAACCATTATCGCTCAGGAACCGCACCAGCGCAGTCAGCCACTCCACGCTCTGCTCGATGCTGCGCGGGATGTTGCCGCGCGCGGTGTGCGGGCCCATCAGCATGAACAGGTTCGGGAATCCTTCCGGCTGAAGGCCTAGGAAGGTGCGAGGTCCCTCGGCCCAGGCGTCGGCCAGGCGCAGCCCGTTCGGGCCGCGGATGTCGATGCGGTCATAGGCGCCGGTGACGCCGTCGAAGCCGGTGGCATAGATCAGCAGGTCGAATTCGTATTCGCGGTCGGTCGTCTTCACGCCCTTGGGCGTGATGCGCTCGATCGGGGTTTCGTTGATGTCGACCAGCGTGACGTGGTCGCGGTTGAAGACTTCGTAGTAGCCGCTCTCCAGCGGGACGCGGCGCGTGCCGAAGCCGTGGTTTTTCGGGATCAGCTTCTCGGCCACCGCCGGGTCCTTCACCCGCTGGCGGATCTTCCGGGCGACGAACGCGCTGATCGCGTCATTGGCATCCTGGTCCGTCAGCATGTCGCGGAAATTCGCCATCCAGATGCCGAAGCCGGGTTCGGCGTACAGCTTCTCCCAGAACGCCTCCCGTTCCTCTTCCGAAACGTCGAAGGTCCTGCGCGGATCCGGCGTGTGGATGAAGCAACTGACGGTCTCGCGGCAGCGCGCGAAGATCTCGGGATAGCGGGCCCTGATCGCCTCGTGCTCCGCCGCCGTGATCTTGCTGTTGTGCAGCGGCGCGGCCCAGTTGGGCGTGCGCTGGAAGACGGTCAGGCTGGCGACCTTGTCGACGATTTCCGGCAGGGTCTGGATCGCCGAGGCTCCGGTGCCGATCACCCCCACGTGCCGGCCGTTGAAATCGACGGGATGATGCGGCCAGCGCGCGGTGTGATGCGCCTCCCCGCCATAGGTCTCGGTGCCGGGGATGTTGGGCATCGTATACGCGGACAGCGGCCCAAGCGCGGTGAACAGGAACCGGCCGCGATATTGTTCGCCGCCGTCCAGCGTCACGATCCATTCCCGCGTGTCCTCCTGCCAGTGCGCCGCGGCCACCCGGCTGTTGAACTGCATGTCCCGGCGGAGGTCGAACCGGTCGGCGACATGGTTGAGATAGCGCAGCGTATCCGGCTGCGGCGAGAAATGTTCGGTCCAGTTCCAGTCCTGCAGCAATTCCTCGGAGAAGGAGAAGCCATAGCTCCAGCTTTCGGAGTCGAAACGGGCGCCGGGATAGCGGTTCCAGTACCAGGTGCCGCCGACATCGCCGCCGGTCTCGAAGACGCGCACGCGAAGCCCAAGCTCGCGCAGCCGATAGAGCTGGTACATGCCGGAAATGCCGGCGCCGACGATGATGGCGTCGAAGCGTTCGGTGTCGGGGTTTGCGTCGCGCGTGGATGTGATCAGCGTGTCGGGCATTTCCTCGTCCGTCTCTGCGGCTGGAAAAGCAGGACATCACGCCGCTCGTCCCGGGGCAACACCCCAACGGAGTTCCCCCGGGTGAGTCCTCCGGAGGAGTACCCTTGCCCGCAACACCGGAATGCGCCTTCCTTGGCACATGACCGTTCGCTTCGACGCATCCCTGGTCCGGCGCCTGCGCCACCGGTCCGCGCTGCTGACCCCGGCACAGATGGGCCGGGCGGACGCGGCCGCGATGGCGCTGGGACATGCCGGCCCGGACCTGATGGAAGCGGCGGGCCGAGCGGTGGCGCGCGCGGTGATGCGGGAGATGGGACGGACGACGGTGCTGGTGCTCGCAGGCCCCGGCAACAATGGCGGGGACGGCTACGTTGCCGCGCGGCTGTTGGCGGAACAGGGCTGGCCGGTCGGCATCGCCGCTCTCGCGCACCCCAGGCCGAATACCGACGCGGCGCTGGCCGCCACGCGCTGGACCGGTCCGATGCGCCCTTTCACGCCGGCCGAAGCGAGCCGCGCCGGCCTGGTCATCGACGCAGTGTTCGGTGCCGGCCTGTCCCGTCCCGTGGACGGACCCGTCGCCGACACGTTGCGCGCCGCGCGGCGGGTCGTGGCGATCGATGTTCCCTCGGGCCTGGACGGTGCCACCGGCAAGCCGATGGGCTACGCGCCGCAAGCCGACATGACCGTAACGTTCTTTCGTTTGAAACCGGGGCACCTGCTGCTGCCGGGACGGGCGCTGTGCGGGCGTATCGAGTTGGCGGATATCGGCATCCCCGATGCGGTACTGGACGCCATCGCGCCAACGGCCTTCGCCAACCTGCCCGGTTTGTGGCACCTGCCGGTCCTTCGACCCGACGGGCACAAATACAGCCGCGGCCATGCCACCGTGATCGGCGGCGCTCACATGACCGGCGCCGCCCGCCTGGCCGCCGAGGCCAGCCGTCGCGCCGGCGCGGGCATGGTGACGATCGCCGCGCGCGGATCGGCCACGGTCTACCGCGCCGGCGAGCCAGGCCTCATCGTCACCGAGGATCCGGTCGGCACGTTGCTGTCCGACCCGCGCCGCGCGGTGTGGGTCTGCGGTCCCGGTCTCGGTCCCGCCGACGCCGCGACGATCTTTCCGGCCCTGGCGGCATCCGGGCGGCTGGTGGTCGGTGACGCGGATGTGTTCTCGGCCTTCGCCGGCCAACCCGATGCGCTGCGGGGCGCGGCGGTGCTGACGCCGCACGAAGGCGAATTCGCGCGCGTCTTCGGGTCCCCGTCCGACCGGCTGGAGGCCGCGCGGGCCGCCGCCGCGCGCACCGGCGCGGTGGTGCTGCTGAAAGGTGCCGACACCGTGATCGCCGCGCCGGACGGACGGACGGCGGTCAACCTGTCCGCACCGCCCTGGTTGGCGACCGCGGGCGCGGGCGATGTCCTGGCTGGAATCATCGGCGGCCTGCTGGCGCAAGGCATGCCGGCGTGGGAGGCTGCGTCGGCCGGGGCCTATCTCCACGGCGCGGCGGCGCAGGCGGCCGGCCCGGGAATGATCGCCGAGGACCTGCTGCCGGCCCTCGTGCGCGTCGTTTCGGAATCAACAAATCACGCGACGGACACGGCGGCTCCGCTATGATGCCGCCCCAACAGGCTACCCCGAGGGTCTCATGAGTGAAGCCGTCTCCACCGGTCTGCTCGATCGCGCGATCAAGCGGATCACCACGGTCTGGCGCGACATGGCCGCCAGCGTCACGGGCGACGAGGACGAGACGCTCCAGCAGCAGATGCAGGCCTGCCTCGACGGCCGTGGCGGCGAGGTCAGCGCCCGGAACCGGGCGGCGAAGCTGGCGGAGACGTATCTGACGCACGACGATGCGGGACGGATGGAGTTCCTGCGCACCCTGGCGGCGTTCGATTCCGATGCCGGCCTGGTCGCGTCGGCCTATGCCAAGGTGACCGAGGCCAAGGACGTCGCCGAACGCGCCGATGCCAAGGCCGCGCTGCGGCGCGCGCTGGAGCCGCCGCGGCTGAGGCTGCTGACCCAGTTCACCTCGATCCCCGACGGGCGCAAGTTCCTGGTCGACATGCGCGCCTACCTGCTGAAGGTCCGCGGCCAGGACAAGCTGCTGACGGCGCTGGAATCCGACCTGCGCGGATTGCTGGCAGCGTGGTTCGACATCGGTTTCCTGGAACTGGCCCGGATCGACTGGAACAGCTCGGCCGCGCTGCTGGAGAAGCTGGTGTCCTACGAGGCCGTACACGCGATCCGGTCCTGGCGCGACCTGAAGAACCGGCTGGATTCCGACCGCCGCTGCTATGCGTTCTTCCACCCCCGCATGCCGGGCGAGCCGCTGATCTTCGTCGAGGTCGCGCTGGTCAAGGGTCTCGCCGGCAGCGTACAGGACCTGCTGGACGAGAAGGCCCCGGTGCAGGACCCGGCCAAGGCCGATACCGCGATCTTCTATTCGATCAGCAACTGCCAGGCCGGGCTGGCGGGCATCAGCTTCGGCAACTTCCTGATCAAGCGCGTGGTCGAGGAACTGTCGACGGAGTTCCGCAACTTGAAAACCTTCGCCACGCTGTCGCCCATCCCTGGCCTGCGCCGCTGGTTGGATCCGCTGCTGGCAAAGGGGGACTCCGGGGTGCTGACCGAAGAGGAGAGCCAGGCGCTGCTGGCCGCTTTTCCCGGCGGCAGCGGCAGCGACGCGCTGTCGAGCCTGATCGCCAAGCGCCACTGGTGGCGCGACCCGACGGCGCGCAAGGTCGCCGAACCGATCCTGATCCGGCTGGGCGCGCGGTATCTGCTGAGCGAAGCAAACGGCAAGCGCGCCAAGGACCCGGTCGCGCATTTCCACCTGTCGAACGGCGCCAGGGTGGAACGGTTGAACATGGCCGGCGACACCTCGGACAAGGGGGCCAAAGAAAGCGCAACGGTGATGGTCAATTATCTGTACGACCCCGGAAAGATCGAGGACTATCACGAGGATTATGCCGGGGACGGCAAACGGAACGCCTCGACGGCGGTCAGGAAGTTGGCGCGGGGGTGGAGCTAGGATTTGAGGCTGCCGCCCACGGGGGCTCACCGGGTGCAGGGGAAGGGGCCCTCCGCGCCGTGGCCGGGCTTGGCCCGGCCGTCCACGATTTGCGGTGATCGTGAAGAGAACGGTTTGAATGGTAGGCCTTCGCCCACCATGAAGGGAGGAGCCGGCGCCGTCCATGGCGCGGGAATTGCTTAAAGCCTCGCCGAGCGCGACATAGTGCTCGTTTAGAGTGATCAACAAGGACTTTCCATGTCGACAGTGACTTCCGTTGGCGGCCACACAGGCAGCCAGCGACGAACCGCGGTCTTGGCCGGGGTGATCGGCAACGTGCTGGAATGGTACGATTTCGCGGTCTACGGCTATTTCGTCCCGGTTATCTCGAAACTATTCTTCCCCAATCAGACACCACTCGTTTCCCTGCTGCTGACCTTCTCGGTCTTCGGGGTCGGGTTCGTGATGCGGCCCGTCGGGTCCGTCGTCTTCGGCCTCTACGGCGACCGCCATGGCCGCAAGCAGGCGCTGAGCGCGGTCATCTTCCTGATGGCGATTTCGACGTTCGTGGTCGGGCTGCTGCCGACCTACGACTCGATCGGCATCCTCGCCCCGTTGCTGCTGGTGGTCGCGCGGCTCGCGCAGGGCCTGTCCGGCGGCGGCGAGTGGGGCGGGGCGGCGGCCTACTTGGTCGAATACGCGCTGCCGGACAAGCGCGGCCTGACCGGGTCCTGGCAGCAGGTCAGCGTCGGCACCGGCTTCCTGCTGGGCTCGCTGACCGCGGCGGTGCTCACGAGTTTGGTTTCATCCGACAACATGCTCGCCTGGGGTTGGCGCATTCCGTTCCTGCTCGGCGTGATCGTCGGCATCGTCGGCGCGATCCTGCGCTGGCGGCTGGACGACACGCCCAAGTTCGAGGAGTTGGAACGGCACGGCGACGTCGCCCGGTCGCCGTTGACCGAGGCGTTCACCACGTTCCGCAAGCCGACCCTGCTGGCGTTCGGCATCACGCTGCACAATACCGTCGCGTATTATGCCGTGCTGATCTACCTGACGACGTGGCTGACCACCGCGATCAAGATGCCGCGCAGCACGGCGCTGTGGAGCGGGACGATCTGCCTGCTGGCGTTCGTCATCGCGGTGCCCATCATGGGCGCGCTGTCGGACCGCGTCGGCCGGCGACCGCTGCTGATCGCCTCCTGCGCCGGCTATGCGGTGTTGACCTATCCGATGTTCCTGCTGGCCTCCACCGGGGTGCCGGTCTACGCGTTCATCGCGCAGTTGATCCTGGTGCTTCTGCTGGCCCTGTACGCCGGGCCGGGGCCGGCGGTGTATTGCGAGCTTTTCCCGACCAGGGTCCGCTACACCGCGCTGTCGGTCGGCTACAACATCCCGGTCGCGATCTTCGGCGGCTTCGCGCCGTTCATCGCGACCTGGCTGATCCACACCACCGGCAATTCGCTGGCGCCGGCCTTCTATGTCATCGCCGCCTCGCTGGCGACGCTGGTCACCCTGGCGTGGGTGAAGGAGACGGCGTTCGCCCCGTTGGAGTAAGGCCCGCCGGAATGAAGACAGGGGGCCAACGCCCCCCTTTAGTCACACCGAGCGGTCATGCCGCCGTCGACGACGATCTCGGTGCCGGTGATGAAGCGGGCCTCGTCCGATGCCAGGAACAGCACGGCGTTGGCGACGTCCCGCCCGTCGCCCATGAAGCCGAGCGGAATACGGGCAACGCGACTTTTCAGCAGCGCCTCGACATCCCCGCCGGAGCGCTGCTTGGCCAGCCGGACTTCCACCATCGGCGTGTGCATCTGGCCGGGGATCACCGTGTTCACCCGGATGCCCTTCGGCGCGTATTCCACCGCGGTGACGCGGCTGAACTGGATCACGCCGGCCTTCGATGCCGCGTAGCCGACCTGGGGCGAGCCGGTCCAGCGGGTGCCGGAGGCGGACGCGGTGTTGACGATGGCGCCGCCGCCCGCCGCCTCCATGACCGGAATGACATGCTTGCAGCCCAGGAACACGGTTTTCAGGTTGAAGTCGATTTGCCGGTCCCAGGCTTCCTCGGACAATGCGACGGCGCCGCCGGCCGAGGAGCCGCCGACATTGTTCACCAGGATGTTGACGCCGCCGAAGGCCTTGACGCAGGCCTCGACCATCGCCTTGACCTGGGTGCTGTCCATAGCGTCGCAGAGATGGGTCCGGATCTCGCCGCCATGGGCCGCTTCGGCCTTGGCGCGCTCGACGGTTTCGGCCATCGCGTCGGCGTCGCGATCGACCGCGAACACGCGCGCGCCCTCCCGCGCGAAGGCCACCGCCGCCGCTCGGCCGTTCCCCCATCCGGGGCCGACGCAGCCGGCGCCCGTGATGATCGCGACCTTGCCTTCCAATCTTCCTGGCATTTCCCGGTTTCTCCTGATTTCGGAACGTGACCGGGGACGGTATGGCAGAAGGCGGCGACGCCGTCATGGCCGGGGACCCCGCCATGACGGCGCCGGCCGCTGTCAGCGGATCGGCGGAGCGTATTGCAGCCCGCCCTTGGTCCAGATGTTGTTGATGCCGCGCGGCACGCCCATCGGCGTAATGTTCCGGTCCCACATCTCGCCGAAATTGCCGACGGCCTTGATCACGTTGTAGGCCCATTTGTTGTCGACGCCCAACGCCTTGCCCATGTCGCCCTCAAGGCCCAGCAGGCGGCGGATATCGGGGTCCTTGCTGTCCATGAACGTGTCGACGTTGGCTTGGGTGATGCCTTTTTCCTCCGCCGTGATCATGGCGATGAAGGTCCAGCGCACCAGGTCGAACCACTTGTCGTCGCCCTTGCGCACCATCACGCCCAGCGGCTCCTTGCTGATGATCTCGGGCAGCAGCACGAGGTCATTCGCCTTCGGTCCCTGGCTGAACCGGAACGTCGCCAGCGCCGACGCGTCGGTCGAGTAGGCGTCGCAGCGGCCGGACAGGAACGCGCCCTGGATCTCCGACAGGTCCGCGATCAGGATCGGGGTCCATTTCATGTTGTTCAGCCGGTAATAATCGGCGATCGCCAGCTCCGTGCTGGTGCCGGGCTGCACGCAGATCGTCGCACCGTCCATTTCTTTGGCGGATTTCACGCCGGACGATTTCTTCACCAGGAAGCCGGTGCCGTCGTAATAATTCACCCAGGCGAATTCGAGGCCGAGATTCGCTTCCCGCCCCAGTGTCCAGGTGGTGCTGCGCGACAGCATGTCGACTTCACCCGATTGCAGCGCGGTGAAACGATTCTGCGTCGTCGTCGCAACGAACTTGACCTTGGCGGCATCGCCCAGCGCCGCCGCCGTCACCGCGCGGCAGGAATCGGCGTCGATGCCGCGCATCACACCCTGGCTGTCGGGCAAGGAGAAACCTGGGACGTTTCCGGCGATACCGCACAGCACCTGGCCGCGGCTGCGGACAGCGTCCAGCGTTGTGGAGCCGGATCCCTGCGCCGCCGCCGGCTGGGTCCAGCCCAGCAGCGCCAGCAGCCCGGTCAATAGCGCCAGGCCGCCAATCCCTTTGAGTCGTGTCATTATTGCCTCGTCTCCCAATTCCGCGCGGGTCATCCCGCGTGACGAAGCGGACTCTGCGTTGGGTTCGCAACAAGATCAATTGAAGAATGCTCGAACATAGGGGGCCGCGCACGACCTGCGCTTGGAAGGAACACCGGCTTGCCCGCACACTCCCGCAAGCCGGCCAGGCGCAGCCCTTCCGCGTATCGCGCAACGTCTTCCGGCCTTGTCATGGGGGATCGGAGGATCGCTTCCCGCACCGAGAAACCCGGTTCCAGCCGCAGCAGACGGTCCAGCACTTCCCGTGCCTCGCGATGACGGTTGGCGACGCCAAGGGCGGCCAGGTAGCCCTTGTAGGTGGACGAGAACAGCGGGTTCATCTCGACCGCGCGCCGGCCGGCGGCGATCGCGCCTTCGCTGTCCCCGTCCATCAGGCTGGGCAGGATCAGGGCCATGTCGAAGAAGAAACCATGCGGATCGGAAGGCGACAGGGAAATCGCCTGGCGGATCCGGCGCAGCGCTTCGCGATGCCCCCCAAGGTAGAAATGCGACAGGCCCGAGAAGCACCACGCCAGTGCCATGTTGGGGTTCAGCGCGATGGCCCGTTCGTGCAGGGCGATCGCTTCCTCGGGGTGGCGCGCAAGGAAGGCGCGCACATGGCCGGCCAGCGTCAGCGCACGCGCATCGGAAGGATCGAGCATCACCGCCCGTTCCGCCAGCCGCGCGGCTTCTTTGGTCGAAGTCTCGGGGTCGTCGGCCCAGCCCTGGCCGACATAGAGCAGGTTCCAATACGCCAGCCAGCCATTGGCGACGGAGCTTGACGGGTCCGCCTCCAGCGATGCCAGGAGGAGCTCGCGGGCCTGGAGGAAACTCTCCTGGTCCAGGCGATAGATGCCCGGCAGCGCCCGCAGCAGGAGATCCTGAGCGGTGGCCGCGGAATTGTCGCCGCGCGACGGCCGCTTGCCTTCGTGCCGCATCAGCTCCGGGTCGATCTGCGCGACGATCGCCGCGCCCAGCTCATCCTGCAGCGTCAGCGGATCGGTCATGGTGCGGTCGAAGCGGCCGGCCCAGATGATCTCGCCATCGGCACGCCGGTCGGCCAGCTTGACGATGGTCCGCACGCGCGTGCCGACCTGCTGGACGGTGCCTTCCAGCACCATGTCGGTTTCCATCGCAACGGGATCGGCGCCCTCGGAGGTGGCGACGCCCCCGGGCACGCAGGAGAGCCAGCGGAATTTCGACAGCCCGGCGGAGATTTCCTCGCTCAGACCGGTGGCGAAACCGTCCCTGTCGTCCCCGATCGCGCGCAGCGGCGTCACCATCACGCGCAATTGGGCCCGCTCGCGCCTGGGGGCGGGCCGCAGCAGGGCGGCGATGTGGGCATCGCGCCGTTCGTCCTCGACCCCATCCGCCCGCCCGGCGGGCGCCGGGTCGTCCGCCTGGCCGCGCAGGCGGCGCGCGAGTTCCTCGGTCTCGGGAGACAGGGCCTGGCCGGTGACGCCGGCGACGGCGGCGCGACAGGCGTCGTAGCAGTCCAGGGCGGACCTCAGGTCGCTGGCGGCGGCATGGCTGCGCATCATCATCCGCCAGGCGCCCTCATGCGTTCGGTCGATCGCGAGCAGGCTTCGGGCAATGCCCACGCCTTCCCGCGGGTCGTCGACCTTGGCCAGTAGGCCTTCGCCGATGGTGCGAGCGACCCGGTCGCAGCGGGCCCGTTCCTCCCGCAGCCAGCGATCGAACGCCGGGTCCAGGCCGTCCATGTCGGTCAGCAGCGTTTCCCCGTACCGTTCCAGTGCCTCGGCGGTCATCTCCGGTTCCGGCTGGGCGGTGGGCGCGTCGACCGTCAGCTCCGGTCCTTGCAGGCATAGGTGATGGCGGTCGGCATGAAACAGATGACCCCAGTCGGCGCCAAGCGTGTCTTGCAACTCGTGGACAGACTGGCGGAGGGAGGCACGGGCCTGTTCCTTTTCCCGCCGGCTCCAGAGCAGTTCGGCCAGCGTCCCCCGCAGCACCGGCTTCTGCCCCGCCATCGCCAGCACGGCCAGGATGGCGCGGCTTTTGCGGGTGCGCGGCATGACGGTCCGGCCGCGGCCGTCCTGTACCGATATCGGACCGTGAAGGCGGATGCACAGCTGCGCGGCCCGGTTGCTGCCAGCCTGGTAGCTATCGGACGGCGGGGCGTGCCAGTGAATGGGTCACCTCGTTAATCCGGTTGTGCAAGTGCGGATGCACAATCTGATTGCGTGTAATTTTACCGTCTGTATCGAATCGCGACGGCAACAGCAACATCCAATGCGCCTCAAAGGCCGTTTGTTTCGACACAACCGTCATATATTTTCCCGCCTGACATCTCATCTATGAGACGCGAGGCGCGAAGCGGAGGAATAGCTTCCACGCAAGGGGCGCTTGGTGACATTTGCTCCCACATCGCCCATTATCCGCCGAGGCACGGAGAAGGAGACGGACGTGGCAGTGCAGGGCGCAACCCTTCCGGTTGAGACACGCGTGACCGCTCAGCCGTGGTTCAGACGCGCCCTTGGCTTAGGCCTTTGCGTGCTGATCGCGGCCGCGGCGCTGGGTTGCGCGGAATACGCGCCGCTGGTCGGCGCGCCGATTTTCGCGATCGCGATCGGTGTCCTGATCGCCAACGCCTTCCCGTCGCTGGTGCAGAACAAATCGCTGAAGATTTCCGACACGTCCAAGCAATGCCTGAAGTTCGGCATCGTCCTGCTGGGGGCCAGCCTGAACCTGGGGGACATCGCCCGGACCGGCCTCGGCTCCCTGCCGCTGCTGGCGGTGACGATGTCGGCGGGCCTGATCTGCTCCCTGCTGCTGGGCAAGCTGATGGGCATCGACTGGCGGATGCGCTGCCTGATCGGCATCGGCACCACGATCTGCGGCGGGTCGGCGATCGCGGCGCTGTCGCCGGTGATCCGCGCCAAGGCCGAGGAGATCGCCTATGCGATCACCGTCGTGTTCTTCTTCAACATGGTCGCCGTCTTTACCTTCCCCGCGCTGGGTCACCTGCTGGGACTGAGCGACAACGGCTTCGGCGTCTGGGCCGGGACGGCGGTGAATGACACCTCGGCGGTGGTGGCGGCCGGCTTCGCGTTCAGCCAGGCCGCCGGCACGACGGCGACGATCGTCAAGCTGACCCGGACGACGCTGATCATTCCGCTGGTGCTGGCCTTCGGGCTGGCGCTGCCGGTCCTGGGGCTGGACGAAGGCGCCGGCAGCCAGTCGCTGGCCAAGCGCGTCTATGCCGCAGTGCCGACCTTTATCATTCTGTTCGTGCTGGCCGCCACGGCCAACACCTTCGGGCTGATCGGATCGCATGCCGGGCAGGTCCAGTTGGCCGGGCGGCTGGTGATGGTGGTCGCGCTGGCCGCCGTCGGGCTGCAAGGCAACTGGCGCGCCTTCGTCGGCGCCGGCGCTCGGCCGCTGGTGCTGGGACTGGCGACGTGGTTCGTGGTCGCGGCGTCGAGCCTGGCGGTGCAGCAATGGACAGGATCGCTCTGATCGGCAGGAGGATTTTCGGGTCGAGCGGAAGGATAGGAATTTTTATATTGACATGGGTTTTAGGTCCGCTTACATTCCGCTTCGTCAACGGGATGACTCTGTCCTGACGACAAGCGTCGGTGAGACTGCTCGCCGGCGGATCTGAAACGGGTTTGTTCGACGTTTGGCAGGGCCGTCACCGGAGGGTGGCGGCCCTGTTTGCGTTTCCAATCAATCGAGGAGAGCACCATGTTGTTTTGCGAAGCGGTCACCGCGGCCAACACCACCGATTCCGGCAAGATCGTCCTGGGCGGCGACCATCGTCCAGCGGAGACCAAGGACGCTGGCAAAATCACTCTGGGCGGCGGCTATCGCCTGCCGGCCGCCACGGATGCGGGCAAGATCACCCTGGGCGGCGGTTATCGCTTGCCGGTCCAGGGCGCCTGATCCGCTTTGACCCGATGCGGAAACACGGAGGCGGCAGCCTCTCGTGCCCGCGCCGATGACCGCCGAGGCCGCGGACTAAAGTCCGTGTGGCCGACGCTACCGCCCACGGCAGCGCCCGGGCAGGACGATCCCAGGAACGGGCTCCCAAACCCTCGGCCCGGAGCGACCTCGCTCCGGCGCCGGGCCGATGGGCCTGCGCCGATCGTCACGCGCCGCGTTCCGTTGCAGCAGGAGACCAGGATGACACCGGTGAACGCCCCCCTCGTCCAATTTCACAAGCTGACTGAACGCGGCCGGGCGCCGATGCGAGCCGACCGTTCCGCCGCCGGCACGCTGCCGATGCGAGCGGTCCGGTACT
>NZ_DASZTJ010000278.1:0-33100 GCF_035548235.1 Rhodopila sp. | reverse complement strand
CGAGGCCGAAGACATGGCCGCCCTCGTCGACTCCCTACCGAAGGAGATCGACAGCCTCTCCCTGCTGTCGGAGGTGTTGAACTACGACTTCTCCAAGCAACCGATCGACGAGCCCTTCACCCAGGAGGAAATCGACAGCTGGACCGGCGTGCAGGGCATGCGCGACAGGATCAGGCGTGTCCTGGGCAACCGCCTGCCGACGCCCAGGGACTTCATCAACATCACCCATCGCGGCACGGCGTACGATCACCCGCGCTTCGTCGGTTCCCCCAAGGACGTGGCCGATGGGTTGGAGGAATGGTTCTCCACCCGCGCCTGCGACGGCTTCGTGGTCGCTGCCACCCATGTCCCGGGCGCCTATGAAGATTTTTCCCGCCTGGTGATCCCGGAACTGCAGCGCCGCAGCCTGTTTCCCAAAGACTACAAGGGGCCGACCCTGCGCGAGAACCTGGGACTGGAACGCCCCGCCGTCGGTGCCTGGCGGAAGTAATAGGCGCGATCATTCCGCCTGGATCGAGAATCATCCGATATGTCTCTTTAATAGTATAAAGATCAATAAAAAGTCGTCTTGACGTGCAAATCTCTTGCAATCCGTATCAAAAGCCGCGATAACCCCGTCATACGAGCAACAGCACGCATGGCCGTAGCCCGGCAGGCTCGTGTTCTTGTCGAGCATCAAGATTCGTCGTGACGGAGAAACCTGAATGCATGTCTTGTTGCTGGCGCCGGCGATACAGGATTATTGCATCGAATACGCCAATGCGTTAGCGAAAAGGGCCAATGTCACATTCGTTGCTCCTTCAAGGTATTTCAAAGACTATGTGGCGTTCCTCGATGAAAGGATCGATGTACGTCTCATGGATTGGCCCCGTCATCGGAGCCCCAAGAACATTATTTTCTTGTTCCAGCTTATCCGGCTCGTCCGTTCGCTCAATCCCGACATCGTACATTTCCTGACCGAAAGCGTGATCTGGTTGAATTTCGCAGTGCCGGCCTTTCGGAAATACGGCCTCGTCACGACAATCCACGACGTGCAATACCATGTCGGCGACCATGCATCGCGGCGCGTTCCCCGCCGCTTCGCCGACTCGCTTATCGCCAATTCGGACCGCATCATCGTTCATGGTGCTGCGCTACGGACCCAGGCGGAGCACAAATATACGCGCCGCAAGGGCAGCATCGAGATCCTGCCGCATCTGGAGCTTCGGCGCTATGTCCATATCGCCCGGAAAAACCAATTCCGTCGGCGGGACGACCCTACCGTCAACGTGCTGTTTTTTGGGAGAATTTATGCTTACAAAGGTCTGGATGTCCTGATCCGGTCCATCCCGCTCGTCACGGACGAATTCCCGAACATCAGGGTGATCATCGCAGGTGAAGGCGATGACTTCGCTCCCTATCAGAAGCTGATTAAAGATCCAAAATTCTTCGAGATCCGTAATCGTCGAATCCCGGATGACGAGACGGCGCAGCTATTCACCGACGCGGACATCGTCGTGCTGCCCTACGTCGAGGCATCGCAAAGCGGAGTCCTGGCCGTCGCCCACGCTTTCGCCAAGTCCGTGATCGTGACGGATGTCGGAGAACTCGGCCAAGGCATTCGAGATGGAGAGTCCGGACTCATCATCAAGCCGGGAGACGAAATCGCACTGGCAGACGCCATTCTTACATTGGCACAAGATGCCACACTCAGGCATCAAATAGGTGCGGCAGGCCAAGCGGAAGCGGAGCGGACGGCGTCACCGGAACTGGTCGCCGAATGCGCAATGCAGATTTATGAGAAGACGGTTACCTCCCGCCTGATGCACATGCAGCAATATCCAAAGCCTGCTTAACGGTTTTCGCACGTTAAGAGGCCACGCCTCCGACCCTCGAAAACGGGACAGCGCAGCAGCTACACCGAAAAATACTTCGCCCGCGGATTGAGCACCACGATCGCGCTGGTCGACTGTTCGGGGTGCAACTGGAACTCGTCCGACAGCGACACGCCGATCCGCTCCGCGCCCAGTAGCGACAGGATCGGCGCCTGGTCCTCCAGCTTCGGACAGGCCGGGTAGCCGAAGGAGTAGCGGCTGCCGCGATATCCCTGCGCCAGCATCTTGTCCATCTCCCGGTCATCCTCACTCGCGAAGCCCGTCTCCGCTCGGATGCGCTTGTGGACGTATTCCGCCATCGCTTCGGCCATCTCCACGGACAGGCCATGGAGATACAGGTAGTCCTGGTAGCGGTTCTCCTCGAACCAGACGCGGGCGGTATCGGACGCTTTCTGGCCGACGGTCACCACTTGCAAGCCGATCACGTCGCGGACCTCGTCATCCACGTCGCGGAAGAAATCGGCTATGCATTCACCGTCCTCCTTCGGCTGCCGCGGCAGGGTGAAGCGGGCGACCTCGGTCGTGCCATCCGGATCGAAGATGATCAGGTCGTTGCCCTGCCCGGCGGCCTTCCAATAGCCGTAGCAGGCTTGCGGCTTCAGGATGTCCTGCTCCTCGCACAGCGACAGGATACGGCGCATCACCGGACGCAGTTCCTGCTTGGCCCAACCCAGGAAGTCTTCCAGCGAGCGGCCTTGTTTCCGAAAGCCCCATTGGAACTGGTACAGGCTGCGTTCGTTCAGGAACGGAACGATCGCCTTCGGCGCCGCCTCGATCAAGCGAGCGCCCCAGAAGGGCGGCTCCGAAACCGGAACGTCCTGCGTGATACGCCGGCGCCGGGTCTGCACGGCTTTGACGTCCACCGGCTGGAACGCCCGAGCGTCCGCCTGCCCCAAGCTGCGCGACATGTTGCGCGCCTTGCCCACGCGCTGCGCCTGGATGGCGGCCAGGTAATCGTCGAACCCGTTGCCGGTGACCCGATCCATCAGATGCAGGCCGTCGAACGCATCGCGCGCATAGGCGACGCGCCCGCAGGCATAGGCCTTGACGCAGTCGTCCTCGACATAGGTGCGGGTCAGAGCGGCGCCGCCCAGCAGCACCGGGATGTCGACGCCCTGGCGCGACATCTCCTCCAGGTTTTCCCGCATCACCACGGTGGATTTCACCAGCAGGCCGGACATGCCGATGGCATGCGCGCGATTGTCCCGCACGGCGTCCAGCATGTCCTGCAACGGCACCTTGATGCCCAGGTTGACGACCCGGTAGCCGTTGTTGGTCAGGATGATGTCGACCAGGTTCTTGCCGATGTCATGGACGTCACCCTTGACCGTGGCCAGGACGATAGTGCCTTTCTCCTGCCCCTCGACCCGCTCCATGAACGGTTCCAGATAGGCAACGGCCGCCTTCATCGTCTCGGCGGATTGCAGCACGAAGGGCAACTGCATCTTGCCGGCGCCGAACAGGTCGCCGACCACCTTCATGCCGTCCAGCAGGACGTTGTTGATGATCTCCAGCGGCGGCAGCGTCTTCAGCGCTTCGTCCAGGTCCTCGGTCAGCCCCTTGCGGTCGCCGTCGACGATGCGGTCCTTCAGCCGCCCTTCGGCCGTCGGCGCCCGCTCCTTCTTCACGGCGTCCGCGGCCTTGCGGCCGGCGAACAGTTCCAGCAGACGTTGCAGCGGGTCGTAGCCCTCGCGCCGGCGATCGAAGATCAGGTCTTCGGCCACCTGGCGCTCCTCCTCCGGGATCAGGTGCATCGGCCGGATCTTGGACACATGGATGATCGCGCCCGTCATCCCCGCTCGGCGCGCATGATCCAGGAATACGCTGTTCAGCACCGCGCGCGCCGCCGGGTTCAGGCCAAAGCTGACATTCGACAGACCCAGGATGATCTGGATATCCGGGAATTCCGCGCGGATGGCCGCGATCCCCTCCAGCGTCCACAACGCCAGCTTGCGATCGTCCTCATTCCCCGTCGCGACGGTGAAGGTCAGCGGGTCGATCAGCAGGTCGGATTGCGCCAGACCGTGCTTGTCGCAGGCGAACGCGACCAGCCGCCGCGCGATCCGCAGCTTGTCCTCCGCGGTCTTGGCCATGCCGACTTCATCAATGGTCAGCGCAATCACCGCCGCGCCGAACCGTTTCGCCAGCAACAGACGGTCATGCGCGTGATGCTCGCCGTCCTCGAAATTGATCGAGTTGATGATCGGCTTGCCGCCGTGCAGCTTCAGCGCCGCCTCGATCACCGGCGTCTCCGTCGAATCGATCACCAGCGGGCTGTTCACCGAGGCTGTGAACCGGCGTATCACCTCGGTCATCTCGGCATTTTCGTCACGCCCGACAAAGGCGGTGCAGATATCCAACGCGTGGCTGCCTTCGCCGATCTGCTCCCGTCCCATGGCGACGCAGCCGTCCCAGTCCTGCTTCTCCTGCAATTCCCGCCATTTCTTCGATCCGTTGGCGTTGCACCGCTCGCCGATCGCGAAAATGGCGTTCTCCTGACGCAATGGTTCCGCTTGATACAGACTGGCGACCGACGGCACCCAGACGACAGAGCGAGCCACCGGCGCCGGCCGGTATGCGCCGCGCTTGCGCAGCATCACGTCCAGGGCCTGGACATGCTCGACAGACGTGCCACAGCAGCCGCCGATCAGGTTCACCCCGTCGTCGGCGATGAAACGCTCCAACCAGGACGCCAGTTCGGCCGGCCCGAGGGGATAATGCGTGCGCCCGTCGACAAGTTCCGGCAGTCCTGCGTTGGGCTGCACCGAAATCAGCCCTGGCCAGTTCTTCGCCAGCCAGCCGACATGCTCCGCCATCTCCTGCGGTCCGGTCGCGCAGTTCAGCCCCATCAGCGGCACGTCCAACGCCGAGACAACCGTCGCGGCCGCGCCGATATCCGGGCCGACCAGCAACGTGCCAGTGGTTTCAACCGTGACCTGAACGAAGACCGGCGTGTCCGCCCCGGCCTCGCGTCGAGCGATCTTGGCGCCGTTGACGGCGGCTTTGATCTGCAGGGTGTCCTGGCAGGTCTCGATCAGGATCGCGTCGACGCCGCCGGCGATCAGGCCGCGGCATTGTTCAGTCAGCCCCGCTTCCAGCGGATCGTACGCGATGTTGCCCAGCGACGGCAGCTTCGTTCCGGGGCCGACGCTACCGACGACCCAACGATGACGGCCATCGGCGAACCCCTCCGCCGCCTCCCGCGCCAGTTCCCCGGCGCGCTTGTTGATCTCGAATGCCCGCTCCGCCAGGTCGAACTCCCCCAGCGTGATGGGCGACGCACCGAAGGTGTTCGTCTCCACCATATCGGCGCCGGCCTCGAAATAGCCGCGATGGATCTCGCGCACCATGTCGGGCCGCGACAGCACCAGCACGTCGGTGCAGTTCTCCCGCCCCCAGAAATCCTTCTCCACGTCCAGCGTCAGCGCCTGTACGCGGCTGCCCATGCCGCCATCGCACAGCAGCACGCGGTCGCGCAGGGCATCGAGCAAATGGGGACGCGCCATCGATAGTCCTTCAGAGAGCCTGTTCGAGAGTGGAGACGGTCGTCACATCCGCCGGCCTGGCAGCCTCCCAGATCCGGATCGGCAGTTCGGCCTCGACGGAGACGGGCGCGCCCATCGTCACGCCGGCGGCATCGGCCATGCGGCCGATGGCAGCGTCGGAAAAACCGGGCCAGCGATGCGCCAGCTTGGCGGTCAGGTCGGAGCGGTCGTGTTCCAGCAGATCGATGATCAGTAACCGCCCGCCGGGTGCCAGCACGCGTGCGGCTTCCCGCACCGCGCCGCCGGGGTCCTCGGCATGGTGCAGCACCATCTGCAGGACGACCGCGTCGAAGCTGCGATCGGCCAATGGCAACCGGTACATATCCGCCTGCCGCACCGCCACATGTGCGAACCCCGGCCCCGACAGCCGCGCCCGCGCGAGCGCCAGCATCGCCTTCGAGGCGTCGACCCCCAGCGCCTGCCGCACCCGCGGCGCCAGCAGTTCCAGCACGCGGCCGGTGCCGGTGCCGATATCCAGCAGCCGCGCCTGCGAGTCTTCCGGGATCAGCGCCAGCAACGCGTCCTCGACCGCTTGGGCCGGCAGGTCCAGGGCGCGCATCTCGTCCCAGTCCGCCCCTTGGCGCCGGAAAGACTCGGACGCCACGCGCGCGCGCTCCGCCAGGACCCGCGCGGCCTGGCGACGGTCAGCCTCCAGGACGGGATCGTCGGCCGGCAGCCGTGCCACGAGGTCGCGGGCCAGCGCGCCTTCATCCCCCGTCGGCAGGGCGAACCAGACATTCGTCCCTTCCCGCACCCGGTCCAGCAGCCCGCAATCGCACAGCAGCTTCAGATGCCGGGACAGGCGCGGCTGGGACTGGCCCAGGATCTCGGTGAATTCCATGACGCAGAACGCGCCTCGAGCAGCCAGCGCGAGCAGGCGCAGGCGGGTCGGTTCAGCGGCGGCACGCAGACTGGCGAGGAGACGATCCATGCTGATGCCGGTCTGACATAAAGATATCCTTATGTCCAGATGTCATCGAACAATATCCGGCCATCCGGTCACGACCCGTTGGGCAGCGCCATCGATTTCGCATGAGGCAGGAGATGGCCCGGTCGAACCGGAAGGATGGGACGTGCGTTCGGCCCTGGACATAAAAAAACGGCGGTGCTTGTGGCACCGCCGAAGTTTAGGGAGGAAACGTCCAAGAAAGCAGTGCACCGTAGTGCGTCTGCGAGACGGAGAATGGCGTTCGCAGCCGCAGCATGCAAGCGCTTTTTTGCTGCGACGCACAAAATCATCCGCTCAGCCCTATTTGTGTGCCCTTTGTACAACAGGGACCGTTGTATCTGCCGGCGATTTCATCAATTGGGCGCTGTATCCGAGCGTGCTGCCTCCGAAAACGCCACCACCGTCCCCAGACTGCTCGCCATATCGGTGGGAATCAGCACCGTTGTGCCCCGCTCCTTGTTCATCTCATATAGCAGGTTCATCTGGCGCAGCTTCAGTGCGTTCGGGTCGCTGCCGTACAACTTCGCCGCCTCCAGCACCTGCTGGGCGATCGCCGTTTCGGCCGAGGCCAGCGTGACCCGCGCGTCCTTCTCCCGCTCCGCCTGCGCCTGGCGGCTCATCGCGTCCTGGAGTTCGCGGGGAATCACGACGTCCTTGATCTCGACACTGCGGGCCGTCACTCCCCAGCTCGACGTCTTCCCGGTGATCGTCATCCGCAACTGCTCATCCGCCGATCGGCGGTCCGCCAGCAGCTTTGACAGGTCCGTCGAGCCGATCATCTCCCGCAGGCTGGTCTGCGCCACGCGCTCGATCGCCTCCCGGTAGTTGGCGATGCGGATCGCGGCGGATTCCGCGTCCTCCACCTGCCAGAACACGATCGCATCGACACCGACCGCCACCGTGTCGCGGGTCAGCGCCTGTTCGGCGGTGATCATCGTCGTGTTGATCCGCAGGTCGATGACTTGCGCCACCGAATCGATGACCGGGAACACCAGGTAAATCCCCGGCCCCTTCACCTTATGGAAGCGTCCGAGCCGCAGGATGACGGCACGCTGCCATTCCGAGGCGATCCGCACCGATCGCGCCAGGACCAGCAGGATGATGACGGCGATGACGATAAGCGCGATAGACATGGCTGACTTCCTCCATGGGCATGGTCGCTCTCGGGAGCGTCCTTCCTTGAATATCCCCTCGGAACGTCTCTTCCGAACACCTCGACCCGATATGCAGAGACGGGTATAGCCGAGGCGGATTTTACCTCTTGTGAACCATCTCCTGACCCCCGACGAGTGGCAGGCTGTCCTGCTGACGCTGGACGTGTCGATCAAGGCCGTCCTGTTCGCGCTGCCGGTCGCCCTGGCGGTGGCGATGGCGCTGTCGCGCGGACGCTTTCCGGGCAAGGTCGTGCTGGACACCGTCGCGCATCTGCCGCTGGTGCTGCCGCCGGTGGTGGTGGGCTGGCTGCTGCTGATCGTGTTCGGGTTGCACGGGCCGATCGGCGCGTTTCTTTTCAATTGGTTCGGCATTCGCCTGGTTTTCACCGAAAACGGTGCGGTGCTGGCATGCGCCGTCATGATCCTGCCCCTGATCCTGCGCGCTATCCGCCTGTCCCTCGACGCGGTCGATCCGGGACTGGAGCAAGCGGCGCGCACCCTGGGCGCCGGACCATGGGACCGGTTCCTGACGATCACCCTGCCGCTCGCCGCGCCTGGCGTGATGGTCGGCGCTTGCACCGGCTTCGCGGCGGCATTGGGCGAGTTCGGGGCCGTCATCACCTTCGCCGCCAACATCCCCGGCCAGACACAGACCTTGCCGCTGGCGATCTACGCCGCCCTGCAAGCCCCCGGCGGCGAGGCGACCGCGGCACGCCTGTCACTGGTATCGGTGGTGCTGGCGGTGGTGTTCCTGATCGCCTCGGAGCGGCTGAGCCGGATGGTGCGACGGTATATGGGCACCTGAGGCAGCCTCGCCTTTTCGCCCGCCCGACGCTATACGCCGCCGCATGCCCCTCGTCGCAACGATCCTGCCGCCGCGCGAAGGCTTCGGGCCCGGAAGCGCCGGCGCGATCGGCATGATCGCCCGGCGGCTGGCCCGGACGCCGGACTTCCAGACCGTTGTGTTCGGCGGCCGGCAGGACGGCCCGATTTTTCCCGACATCGATTTCCGCCCCGTTGCGCCTTCGCCCTGGCGGATCGGCAGCACCAACCTGCGCTACGCCGCCGCGGTCGCCGACGCGGTTCGGCGGCTGAAGCCCGCTCTGCTGGAGGTGCATAATCGACCGGAAATGGCCCTGGCCATTGCCGAACGGGTGCCGTCGATCCCGATCGTCGGCTTCCTGCACAACGACCCGATCGGCATGCGCGGCGCGACCTCCACCGCCGAACGCACCCATCTGCTGAAGACCCTGACTTGCGTCGCAATGCCGTCCGCCTTCCTGCGCGACCGGCTGCTGGACGGACTCGTCGATCCCCCGAAGCGACCGGCGATCGTGCCCAATTGCCTCGATCTGTCGGAATTTCCGCCGCCAGCGGCGAAAGAGCGCCGCATCCTGTTCGTCGGCCGTGTCGTCGCGGACAAGGCGCCGGATGTCTTCGTCTCGGCCTTCGCCGCGGCCGCGCCCCATGTGCCGGGGTGGACGGCGGAGATCATCGGCGCCGATCGGTTCAGCCAGGACAGCCCCGAGACGCCCTATGTCCGGTCCGTCAAGGCCGCAGCCGAGGCCGCCGGCGTCCGCATCCTGGGTTTCCGCCGGCACCGCGACGTGCTGGAAGCCATGAACCGGGCCGCCATCGTCGTCATGCCCAGCCGCTGGGACGAACCCTTCGGCCTGGTGGCGCTGGAAGCGATGGCCAGTCGAACGGCCCTGATCTGCTCGCCGCGCGGCGCGCTGCAAGAGGTCGCGGGCGACGCCGCCCTGTTCATCGACCCCGACGACATTGCCGGCGTCGCCGCCGCTATCCGCACGCTGTGCGGCGATGAGGCACGGCGACAGACCCTGGCCGAAGCCGGCCACCGCCGTGCCGCCCAGTTCGACCTCGGTCCCGTCACCGCTCGGCTGGCCGAACTCCGCATGCGATTGATCGCCGGCGACAGGCTGACTATGTGATGGCGTTGACGCCGGAGGCCGCTCCGGCCCCAAGGACAGGAAACCGCCCGCATGGCTGATACGAACGCGACCGGCGAACAGCAGGTACCCGTGACGGTGCTCACCGGTTATCTGGGTGCCGGCAAGACCACCCTGCTGAACCGCATCCTGACCGAACAGCACGGCCGCAAATACGCCGTCGTGATCAATGAGTTCGGGGAACTCGGCGTGGACAACGACCTTGTCGTCGACACCGACGAGGAAGTGTTCGAGATGAACAACGGCTGCATCTGCTGCACGGTGCGCGGCGACCTGATCCGCATCGTGGGCGGGCTGATGAAGCGCCGCGACAAGTTCGACGGCATCATCATCGAGACGACGGGTCTGGCGAACCCCGCCCCGGTAGCGCAGACCTTCTTCGTCGACGACGACGTCAAGGCCAAGACCCGCCTGGATGCCATCGTCACCGTGGTCGACGCCAAGCACCTGCCCGCGCGGTTGGAGGACAGCCACGAGGCCGCGGACCAGATCGCCTTCGCCGACGTCATCATCCTGAACAAGACCGACCTTGTGACGCCCGAGGAACTGGAGGCCGTCGAAGCCAAGATCCGCCAGATCAACCGCTTCGCCGTCATCCATCGGACCCAGCGCAGCGCGGTGGCGATCGACGAGGTCCTGAACCGCGGCGCCTTCGACCTGAGCCGCATCCTGGACATGCGCCCCGACTTCCTGGAGGACGACGAGCACGAGCACAACGACGACGTCTCGTCGATGAGCTTCGAGGTGGAAAAGCCGATCGACCCCGAGGCGTTCAACGCCTGGATCGGCCAGCTTCTGCAGGAGAAAGGCCCGGACCTGCTCCGCACCAAGGGTATCCTGAACTACGCGAACGAGGACCGGCGCTTCGCCTTCCAGGCCGTCCACATGATCGCCGACGGCGATTTCATCGGCCCCTGGAAGGACGGCGAACCCCGCGTCAGCCGCCTGGTCTTCATCGGCCGCAACCTGAACCGCCCGCAGCTGCGCCGGGGGTTCGAGGCCTGCGCGGCCGCATGACTACGGCGGCGTGACGCCGGGCGGATAGGGGCTGTCGCCGTCATACCGCGGATAGGCCGGCAGGTACCCCGGCCGCCGCGCGACCAGCGGTTGCGTGTACGACGGCGGATGCGGATCGCCGAACGCGCGGTCGAGCTGCGGAACGGGCCAGACCTGGTTCACCGGGGCGTTGGGGTCCGACGTACATCCGCCCAGCAGCACCAGGCCTGTCAGCAGCAAACGTCGGATCATCGGTCTTGTCCTCGCATGGCTGTGTTGAACGGCCGTGGTCCGGTCGGGTTGCCCGGGGGACGTCGTTCGTGACGATACGGCAGCGCAGGCAGTTCGGTTTGTGTGACATCGATCGCATAGGACGCAACGCCGCCATCGCCACGCTCGAAGCAACGTCCTACGCCATGAACCGGTGGAGGCCGCGTCCTCCCTGAAACGGGGCGTCGCCAGCAGGGGCGTCGCCAGAAGGGCCGTCGCCAGAAGGGCCGTCTTCAGCTAACATCCTCCCATAAGACAAAAAGGGAGGACACAGGGTATGCCAGAAGCGCCCGCCGGCCTGGAGCCGTCCGCCTATCCGCCATGGACCGGGGACGTCACGCGCGTGCCCTACTGGGTCTACCGCGAACCCGCCCTGTTGAAGACCGAACAGCAGCGCGTCTTCGAGGGACCGGTCTGGAACTTCCTCTGCCTGGAATCGGAAATCCCAGAATCCGGCGACTGGCGCGCCACCCAGCTTGGCCAGATGCCTGTCGTCGTGGCGCGCGGCGCCGACGGGTCCATCGCGGCGTTCGAGAACCGGTGCGCCCATCGCGGCGCGCTGATCTGCCTCGACAACGCCGGCAAGGGCGCCAAGGATTTCCAATGCGTCTACCACGCCTGGCGCTACGACCTGCACGGCAACCTTGCCTCGGTCGCGTTCCAGCGCGGGGTCAACGGCAAGGGCGGCATGCCGGCGGATTTCCGCCTGTCCGACCATGGCCCGCGCAAGCTGCGGGTCACCACGCTGCTGGGCCTGGTCTTCGCCACCCTGCACGACGACACCCCGGATATCGAGACCTTCATCGGTGTCGAGGTGCTGGCGCAGATGCGGCGCATCATCGGCGACCGGCAGGTGGAGATCATCGGCCGCTTCACCGAAGTCCTGCCGAACAACTGGAAGATGTATGCCGAGAACGTGCGGGATTCCTACCACGCCAGCCTGCTGCACCTGTTCTTCGCCACGTTCAGGATCAACCGCCTCAGCCAGGGCGGTGGTCTGATCATCAGCCCGAACGGGGGATGCAGCGTGTCGTCGTCCATCGCGCCCGACGCCAAGGACGATCCAGCTTATGCCGGCATGCGCTCCGCCCAGGACGACTACCAGTTGGAGGATCGCGGCCTCATCGACGTCGTGGACGAGCATCCGGACCGCATCCGCCAGCAGATCATCACGGTGTTCCCGAACTTCGCGATGCAGAAGACGCAGAACGCCATGGCCATGCGCTTCTTCGTCCCTGACGGTGTCGACCGCACCCGGTTGGAATGGATCTATTTCGGCTATGCCGACGACACCGAGGCGATGCGCAAGCGCCGCATGCGCCATTTGAACCTCGGTGGCCCTGCCGGATTCGTGTCGATGGAAGACGGCTGTATCGGCAATTTCGTCGAACGCGGCATTGCGACGGCCGAGGCGGACACCTCGATCGTCGCCATGGGCGGATCGGGCACCGAGACCCAGCAGACCCGCGCGACCGAGGCTGCGGTACGGGGATTCTGGGCCCTGTGGCGGCGGATGGTGGCACTATGACGACCTTGCGCCTGGCGGAGCTGAACGCCGCCTACGCCGCCGCGATCGACCAGGACCGGCTGGAGGCGTGGCCGGATTTCTTCACCGACGATTGCCTCTACAAGATCACCTCGGCCGACAACGAGAAAGCGGGCATGCAGGCCGGCATCGTCTATGCCGATTCACGGGCCATGCTCCGGGATCGGATCACCGCGCTGCGGACGGCGAACATCTATGAGCGGCAGGCCTATCGGCACATCGTCGGCCTGCCGCTGATCGTCCGCGAGGCCGACGGGCTGATCGCTGCCGAGACCCCGTTCCTGGTCGTCCGCATCACCCGCGACGCCAGGACCGACCTGTTCGCGACCGGCCTGTATCGCGACCAGGTCGTCCCGGCGGACGGCGGCCTGCGCTTCCGGCAGCGGATCGTGGTCTGCGACAGCAACCATTTCGATACGCTGGTGGCGATCCCGCTCTGACCCCTTCCGGGTATCGGCCCCCAGGCTATTGGGTCCCCGGGGCATTGACCGCCGGCCGCGATCCGTCGATTACCGGGGCATGAGCCAGTCCGCCCCTTTCCTTCTCTCGACCCGCGGCCAGTCTCGCGACCTGGGCGCCTTCGTCGTTGCCGCCCGCTTTTCCCGCGACGGCAGCCGAGTGGGTTTTGCCCTGGGGGACGGGTCGGTGTGGACGATGGCGGCGGCTGGGGATCCGGGCTGGACGCAGACCACCGTGCATGACGGGGCGATCCTGGACTTCGCCGCCGATCCGGCCGGCCAGGGCTTCATCTCAGCCGGCGATGACGGGCAGGTCCGGCGGCTGGACGCCGAGGGCCATGTCTCGGACGTCGCCTCCTTCGGCATGAAATGGGTCGAGCACGTCGCGACCTATGCGCTGGACAAGGGCAAGGGCCTGATCGCGGCGAGCGCCGGCAAGGTGGTGCGGCTGTTCGACCAGACGGGCCGGCTGCTGAAGGAATTGACGCACCCGTCGACGGTCACCGGGCTGACCTTCGACGGCAAGGGCAAGCGGGTGGTGGCGTCGCACTACAACGGCGTCTCGATCTGGTTCGTCGCGGCGAAGACGGACACGCCCCGGAAGCTTGAATGGAAGGGCAGCCACACGGCGGTCGCAATGCACCCCGAGGGCGAGGCCGTCGTCACCGCCATGCAGGAAAACGCACTGCATGGCTGGAAGCTGCCCGACGGACAGCACATGCGCATGAGCGGCTATCCGGCGAAGACCGCCAGCCTGTCGTTCTCGCGCAACGGCAAATGGCTGGCGACCAGCGGGGCGGACGCCATGGTGCTTTGGCCGTTCTTCGGCGGCGGCCCGATGGGCAAGGCGCCGCTGGAGCTGGCCGGCGGGGACGGCGTCGTCTGCACGCGGGTCGCCGCCAATCCGGCCAACGAGATCGTCGCCGGCGGGTTCACCGACGGGCTGGTGGTGGTCGCGGACATCAATTCCTCCCGCATCCTGCCGGTGGTGCCGCCGGAGCACGGGCCGATCAGCACGCTGGCCTGGAATCCGGACGGAACGAAGCTGGCCGTGGGGACGGAGACAGGCTTCGCCGCCGTCGTGGACTTCACCAAGCGGTAACCCTATTTCGGCGCCGCCGGGTTCGCCGAGGCCAGGCCTGTCAGGTTCTGGATCGAGGAGCCGACCCCTTTGGCGATCTCACTGCCCAGACTTGCCGGGCAGGCCGTTCCGGCGGCGCAGGCGGGTGTACCGGGCAGCATCTGCGATCCCGCCATCTGTATCAGCGGCAGGGCGCAGCCACTCAGCAGCAGGCAGGCGGCCAGGGGAGCAAACACGGGAACGGCCAGGGAAAAGAACGGAACGCGCATGGGGAGACTCCTTCGGGTTGTGCGAAGGAGGGGCGTTGATGCCACCGTGCCACGCTGAAATGGAGGACCCGACCCCGTCGTCGCGGTTTTCGCTGCGATCGCTGCCGGCGGGGATAGTGTGCCGGCCAAACCCTAAGATTCGGTGAAGCGCCCCGACGATCGCATGCACTATGGCGTTGGGCGGAGGGTGCGGGCATGATGCCGGCCGGTGTTGACCCAGACCCGCCATGGCCTTGTGCCGGCCATGACGGGTAAGGGAAAGAGCCACCTGATGGGAGAACACGATGGACCTGCCGGAAGCCGATGCCGAAACGAAAACCTGGTTCGTCAACTGGCTGGAACAATTCTCCAGCCATGTCCGGTCCGTCGACTACGCGTCCGCTCGGCCGCTGTTCCATCCCCAGATCCTGGCCTTCGGCACGCACCAGGACGTGCTGCCGGACCGGGAGGCGTGGATCAACACGCAATGGGACAATGTCTGGCCGCGAACGGATGATTTCCGTTTCGATATTGCCGCCACGCATGTACTCGTTTCCAACGACAAGACCATGGCCGTGGTGATCGCGCCCTGGACGAGCACCGGGTTCGACACGTCAGGCAAACCGTTCGACCGGCCCGGCAGAGCGACGATCGTGTTCCATCGATCGGGGGACGGTTGGACCGGGGTGCATACGCATCTTTCATTGAATCGCGGCGTTCCCCAGACCAGCCACGGCGATCGCCCGGTCAAGGCGCGCTGACGCCGGGTCGCGCCGTGAGTGTCCGCTCACGGTCCGAGGCAGTCATCAACGAACGGGTGCGCGCATCAGGATTCCATGCGTCTCGCGCGGATAGGCACGCGCAGAGCGGTTCGCAATATCGCCGTTCCGCAGGCTGGCGAGCCTGGTTCACAATTCCTTAACACATTCCGTCTTGACCGGTCGGTGGTGCCGTCATAGCAGACGTTGTTGATTCACCGGGGAAATCAGCCTTTATGTCGGGACTGGCGGCCGCAATCTTCCGGCAGCGAAAGCGTCGGTGTTGACATCGGTGGGCATGCCTGAAGCCTTGGCGCCGGCGATTTCCGCAGAGGATGTGAATGTGGCAACCGGCAGCGTGGCAGTGGCGCCGGAAACCAGGCCGCTTTACCCGAAGACAGCCCCCATGCCGACACAAGCCGGGCCGGAAGGCATCCGGTTCGACTTCAACCGCGGCTGCCGCGTACTGCTGCCCGCCCGTGCCGCGGGTCAATGGCGTGTCCGATTGCGCGATCTTCATACCGGCAACACCTTATTCCAGAGCGATAACCAGGGTGCTCTCGTCAGTTCCGCCAAGCGGTGGTTCGTGCGCTTCCGGATCGAAGTCTGGTCGATCGACAGTCCGGAGGTCGAGCCGCGTGAGGTATTCCGTCACGACTACGATCCCGCCGGCCACGACGTACTGATTCAGTTTCCTGTCGGTACCCTTGGCGATACGCTGGCCTGGTTCCCCTATGCAGAACGCTTCGCAGAGGCGCATCCCGGCAGCCGGGTCTCCTGCGCGCTATCAGGCCTGATCATCCCGCTGTTGCGGGACGCCTATCCGACCCTTCGCCTGTTGACGCATGAGGCGATCACCGAGGCGGCGATAGCGGACACCGCCTATGCGACCTATTCCCTCGGGCTGTTTTTCAACGATGTCGAATGCGTTCATCAACCGACGGATTTTCGGCAGGTCGGCCTGCACCGGACGGCGGCCTACATTCTTGGAGTCGACGCCTCCGAGATTCCGGCACGCGTTTCGTTGCCGGACGATACGCGGCCGATCGCCCAACCATACGTTTGTATTGCGACTCAAAGTTCAACCCAAAGTAAATACTGGAACAATCCCTATGGTTGGAGGGAGGTCATCGCCTTCCTCAAGGCCAGCGGCTATCGGGTGATCTGTATCGACCAGAAGCCGGTGCATGGAACCGAGCTGGTGTGGAACCACATACCGCATGGCGCCGAAGACGAAACCGGTGATCGCCCGTTGACGGAGCGGCTGCGCTGGCTGAAGCACGCCGCGTTTTTCGTCGGCCTCAGCAGCGGATTATCCTGGTTGGCATGGGCGGCCGGCACGCCGGTCGTCATGATCAGCGGCTTCACGCATCCGATGAACGAATTCACCACCCCGTTCCGCGTGATCAATTGGCATGCCTGCAACAGTTGCTGGAACGATCCGTCATTGCGGTTCGATCACAAGGACTTCCTGTGGTGTCCGCGTCATGCAGGCACGTCGCGGCAGTTCGAATGCACACGGCTGATCACGTCGGAGCAGGTGATCCAGACGATCCGACGGATTCCTGGCGTGACACATCAGGGTCCGGAAAAACCCACGGTCGCGTAATCAACACTGTGGCGGCAAGTGCTGTCGTCAAAGACGACTGTCATAATTTCATAATGATTCACCTACTGGATGGCTTGACCAGCCACAATTACTAAGCCCGCTGGACTTGAAAATGGCGGGGCAACTATGTCGGACTCCATCAGCAATCTGGCCACGTTCACGCCTGGGGATCTCGTGATCAGTGTTGTCGGGGATGGGGCCGGAGACGGAACCTACGGTGACAATCAAGCTTCGCCGATCGTCCTGGAAGAACTGACCACCAGCGGCAGCGTGGTGGGCGACCTCGTGCTGCCTCAAACCACGGCGATCGTGAACGGTGTCACCCAATATGCGATCTCCGGCGAATATGGTTCCTCGTCGGAAGGATCGTTGCAGCTTTCGGCTGATGGCCACTCTCTGGTCATCGCCGGCTATGGCGTCAACGCTGCGACCTACAATTCGGGTGGAGCGGCGGTTTATGGGAATGCGGCGCTGGCGCAATCAACCAGCATCCCCGGCGGCCCATACACGCCCGTTGCGCGTGTCATTGCCGACATCAGTGCCAGCGGGGCGGTGAATACCAGCACGGCACTGTATAATGTGTTCGACCTGAACAATCCTCGCAGCGTCGCCACTGTCAACGGCACTACTTTCTATATCTCCGGGCAGGGCCAGAAGGGCAGCACGAACCAGGGCGTATTCGTCGCCGATGAAGGCGCCAGCAGCGCGACCGGGGTGGACACCAGCACCGACACACGAACGGTGGAGATCATCGACGGCAAGCTCTATGTATCGCGCGACAGCACGCAGGGCGTTGGCGGTACGCTGTCGGACTACGGTGCGACGCTGCCGACAGGCACAACCTCGGCCAGCGTCCTGCCGGGCATCGACGGATCGATCACCCTGACGGCCGCCCAGGCGAATGGGATCGACAACGCCGACATCGGCAAGAGCATCAATCTGAGCCCGGAGAACTTCTTTTTCGCCGACGCCGACACGCTCTACATCGCGGACGGCGGCGATCCAAAAGCGGGCGGCCTGGGCGATGGAGGCCTGCAGAAATGGACCTTCAACGGCTCCGTCTGGACATTGGACTATACGCTGACCGCCGGACTCGACCTGGTCCCCGATACGGCGACGTCCGGCACCACGGGCCTGATCGGGCTGGCTGGCACCGTGGTCGGCGGCCAGGTGGAACTCTATGCCACCAACTCGACGCTGGGTGACCTCGATCAGACCTATCTGTTTGGCATCAGCGATACGCTCGCCGCGACGGCGCTGCCGACCAACGAGAGCTTCAACGTCCTGGTGACGGCAGCGGCGGATACCAATATCCGCGGCATCTCCTTTGCCCCGACCGCAGCGGTCACGACGACGTCGGACACGACCGTCTCCAGCGGCAGTTCCTCAAGCGGCGTGCAGGTGACCAGCGGCAGCATCCTGACCGTCCAGTCCGGAGGCACCGCCGTCAGCGCAACCATCTTCAGCGGCGCTTCGGCGACAATCGCCGCCGGCGGAATCGACTCCGGTTCCTATATCGCGCAAGGCGGTCAGGAGACGGTGCTGGGGTCAGCCGCCGCCGACACGGTCGCCGGTGTCCAACTCGTCAGTGCCGCGACGGCAGTCGTCAATGACGAAATCGTCCTGAATGGCGGCACCGTGGAACTGTTCCTCGCGGGTGCGATCGCCAGCAACACGACGATCGACGCCGGCGGCGCTCTTGCCATCAGCGGCCATGCGGTGGCCAGCAACACCACGATCAGCGGCGGTCTGGTAGAACTGGAGTCGCCGAAGGCGATCCTGTCCGGATCCGTGACGTTCGTCGACGCAGGCACGATCGATGTGACGGCCAATACCAGCGTCGGCTATGGCGACCTGGGGGTGATCTCCGGGTTCGGCGTGGGTGACGTCATCGACTTCACCTCCGCCACGGCGATCGGCGCGGCCGGGTCGGCGGCGACGGTGACCTTTGCCAATACCGGCAGTACCACAACCGCAACGGTCTCGGGCGGCGGCTCGACCCAGGCTTTCACCTTTGCCGGGTCACCCGCCTCCAACCTGCAATTGATCAGCGACGGACGTGGCGGAGAGGAACTGACATACTCGGCGACCCCACCGGTCAGCACGACGATCTCCAGCGGCAGCAGCCAGAGCGATATTCCTGTCACCAGCGGCAGCATCGTCGACGTCCTGTCGGGCGGCACGCTGATAAGCGGAAGCATAGCGGCCGGCGGGACGGTGACGGTCGAGGCTGGAGGTCTCGACTTGGATTCCGAGATCTCGACCAGTGGCTTCGAGTTGGTTCTTGGAATGGCCACCGGCGATAAGGTGTCCGGCACGCAGCTTGTCAGCGCCGCAACCGCAGTCGTTAATAACGAAACGGTTTACTCAGGAGGCAGCATCGATCTGTTCCTGAAGGGGGCCGTCGCCGACGATGCTGTCGTGATGAGCGGCGGGCAACTCAATATCAGCGGCAATGCCACCGCCAGCAACACCACGATCGATGGTGGCCTGATCGACCTGCAGTCTCCCAAGGCGGTTCTGGCCGGGACGGTCACATTCGCCGGTGCGGGCACGATCGCGATCACCGACACCACCAGCGCGGGTTTTGGCGATCTGGCCATTATCAATGGCTTCGGTTCGGGCGACGTCATCGACTTGACGATCGTCGGTTCGGGCGCATCACTCGCCACGACGACGTCAGGCGGCAACACCATTGCGACGGTCACCGATGGTGGCGTCACCGAATCGTTCATATTCGCGGGTTCGGCTTCTGGCCTGCAACTGGTCGGCGACGGCAATGGCGGTGAGGAGCTGACCACCGGCGGCTCCGCCTCCTCGTCGTCATCATCCTCGTCTTCCTCCAGCGTCACGTCGGTAACCAGCGGCATGACCGAATCCGGTCTTGTCGTCAGCGGCGGCTTTTCGGTGAGCGTCCTGAATGGCGGCACGATCGTCGGTGCGAGCATCCTCTCTGGCGGGTCGGTGACAATCCAGACCGGTGGCGTTGACTCAGCCTCGGTCATCTCGGCCGGCGGCAACGAGACCGAGCTGGGGTCGGCCGCGGGCGACCAGATCTACGGGACGCAACTCGTCAGCGCGGCGACCGCGGTGGTCAGCAGCGAAACGGTCTATGCGGGTGGCAATCTGGACCTGTTCCTGAAGGGCGCGGTGTCCAACAACGCGGTTCTGCGGGGCGGGACACTGAACATCAACGGCAATGCCACGGCGTATGATTCGGTCCTGACCTCCGGCGGGTTGATCGACCTGCAATCGCCCAAGGCGGTGCTGTCCGGGTCGGTCCTTTTCGATGGCGCCGGCACGCTGGAGGTTTCGGATGTCAGCAGCGCGGGATATGGCGACCAAGCTGTCATCAGTGGCTTTGGCGCCGGGGACGTGATCGACGACACGGTCATCGGCACCGGGGCAACCTTCGCAACCACCACGTCCGGCGGCAACACGGTTGCGACCATCACCAGCGGTTCGGTTACCCAGTCCTTCACGCTCGCGGGCGATGTCGGCGCCAACCTGCAATTGGTCGGCGATGGCAATGGCGGTGAGGAGATCATTCCGGTTTTGTGTTTCTGCGCCGGCACGCTGATCCGGACGCCGGCCGGTGAAGCCCCGATCGAACGCCTGGCCGTCGGCGACCGCGTGATCACCCACACGGGCGCTGAGCGGCCGATCACCTGGATCGGCAGGGGCAGGGTCCTCGCGACGCGTGGGCGCCGAAATGCCGCGACCCCCGTCATCATCCGCAAATCGGCGTTCGCCGATAACGTGCCCAACAGGGATCTGCGGGTGACCAAGGGACACGCCTTCTCCTTCGAAGGTGCCCTGATCCCGATCGAGTTCCTGGTGAACCATCGCTCCATTCTTTGGGACGACCAGGCGCAGGAAGTCGAATTGTATCATATCGAACTTGAGTCCCATGATGTCCTGCTTGCCAACGGCGCCGCGGCCGAGAGCTACCGTGACGACGGCAATCGCTGGCTATTCCAGAATGCCAACAGCGGCTGGGGACTGCCGCCGCTGGAGCCCTGCGCGCCCGTCCTGACGGGTGGCCGGTTGGTTGACGAGGTCTGGCGGCGTCTGCTGGACCGCTCCGGCCCGCGACCGAGCATGACGACGACGGATGATCCGGACCTGCACCTGGTGGTCGATGGTGAACGGGTGGAACCGATTAATCGCCGGTCGGAACTCTATGTCTTCCGTCTGCCGGAAACACCCCGCGCGCTTCGCATTGCCTCACGGTCCGCGGTGCCGCAGGAATTGGGTATCGCACGGGATGATCGGCCGTTGGGCGTGGCGATCGGACGAATCGTGTTCAGTCAAGCGGCGCGGCAGCGGGTCATCGACGCCGCCGATCCGCGACTGGTCGAGGGCTTCCATCCATTCGAAGCAGAGGGTTTGGTTCGTTGGACCAACGGCGATGCGATCCTGCCTGAAAGCCTGTTCCAGGATCTGAGCGGCGCCTGCCTGCTGATGCTGCACTTGAATGGTGCCACGACGTACAGAGACGACGGGAAGCGCAGAATGGTGGCGTAAATTGCCATCGGCGGCCGCCGGGCAGAGAGCGGACAGCCGGAAACCCACCCGGCCCTGAAATTCAAATGCTCCCCTAGCACCGGCCCGGCTTGGCGAACCGGGAAATACCGGTTTAACTGGTCCTGAAGCGGCTCGATCGAAGCCGCGTCAGGAACAGGGAAACGTCCGTGAGAAACGCTACCGCGCGCATCCTTTTCGCCGTCGGCCTGGTGATAGCCACGCTGTCCGCCGTCCCTGCCAAGGCCGCGACCACATGGGAATGCTACGTCTATAATCCGCTGACCAAGCTGCCATCCGTCGAAGCGGTGGCCAACATGATCGAAGAGGTCAAGGAAAAGACCCACGGCGACCTGATCATCAACATGCACCTGGGCGGCAGCCTGCCGATCAAGGCCGACGGCATCACGGCAGGCGTCGCCGACAACGTCATCCAGCTTGGCGACGACGGGTTCGCCACCGGCACCATCCCCGTCACCGGCGTCCTGCGCCTGCCGCTGCTGATCCAGAATGAAGACGAGATCAAGAAGGGGATTCAGATCCTGCGCCCCTATCTCGACGCGGCCTATGCCAAACGCGGCATCGAGGTGCTGGGCCAATACTACTATCCGGTCCAGGTCATCTGGGGCCGCAAGAAGATCGAAAGCCTGACCGACATCAAAGACCTCAAGCTGCGCGTCACCAGCGTGGAGCAGGGCGAGTTCATACGCCGCTTCGGCGGCATTCCGCTGACCATGGGTTCGCCCGACGTCGCCGCGGCGCTGGATCGCGGCGTCGTCGACGGCGCCCTGACCGCCAGCTCCGGCGGCGGAATCGTGTGGCACGACCTGCTGAAATACCGGTACGCCTTCCCGGTGTCCTGGGTGACCAGCACCTACATCGTCAACAAGAGCGCGATGGACGCCCTGTCCCCCGCCACCCAGGCAATCCTGCGCCAGTCCGCGGAGAAATGGACGGCATGGGCCTCCCAGGAAATGGCCCGGCAGGAGAATGAGCTGACCGCCAAATTCGGCAAGGAGGGCATGGTCCTGACCGACGCCAAGCCGGCGGAGATCAAGGAAGCCACCGACAAGCTCCGTCCCTACTGGGACGAATGGGCGAAGAACCACGCCGCGGACGCGAAGGAGGCCCTGGCGAAGCTGCGTGCCGCCGTGGGCCGGTAGGAACATGGGAAACGATCCCGAGGCGTTGGAGGACCGCTTCCATCCCGCACCGACCTGGCTGGAAAAATCCTGCATGGCGGTGTGCGCGATCTCGATCATCGCGATGGGCCTGATCGTCATCTCCGAGATCGTGACCCGCAACCTGTTCGGGTTCTCCTTCGAGGTGTCGGAGGAACTCGGCGGCTATATCATCGTCGGAATCTCGTTCCTCAGCCTGCCGGTATGCCAGGTCTATCGGTCGTATCACCACGTCCAATTCGTGCAGGCGCGCTTGTCGCCGCGGATGCAGGCGCTGTCGCACATCCTGTTCGACGTGCTGTCGCTGCTGTTCTGCCTCATTCTGCTGTGGCAACTGACCCGCTACGCGATGTCGTCGTATCAGTCGGGTGACCAGGCGCCGACCCCGCTGGGCACGCCGCTATGGATACCGGCGACGACGATGCCGCTGGGGGTGCTCGCCGCCAGCGTGTCGCTGCTCCGTTCCCTGATCGGGAACTGTCGCCGCTTTCGCGCCAACAGGGCGTAGGCGATGCACCTGGCCCTGCAACTGATCGAATCCTTCGGGATTTTCCTGGCGCTGCTGGCCGCCGGCATGGCGGTGCCGTTCGCCATCGCCGTCCCCGCGATCATCTACCTGCTGATGCAGAACGGCATCGCGGCGCTGCGGGGCATCGGACTGGTGACCTGGGGCAGCATGGACAGCTTCACCCTGACGGCCATTCCGCTCTTTGTCCTGATGGCGGAACTGATGCAGCGCAGCGGCCTGTCGTTCCGCATCTATCGCGGTCTCGCGAAGGTCGTCGCTCGGCTGCCCGGCGGACTGCTGCAGACGAACATCGTCGGCTGCGCGCTGTTCGCCTCGATCAGCGGATCGTCCGTGGCGACGGCGGCCTCGATCGGCGGCGTCGCGCTGCCGCAACTGGTGCAGCGCAACTATGATCGCCGGCTGTCGGCCGGATCGCTGGCGGCGGGCGGCACGCTGGGGATCCTGCTGCCGCCGTCGATCGCCATGATCATCTACGGGTCGTTCACCGATACCTCGGTCGCCAAGCTGTTCATGGCCGGTGTCATCCCGGGCGGGCTGCTGACCCTGATGTTCATGGCCTATATCGCGATCCGAGCGCAGTTCGGCGGCGCGGTGCCGCGGGGCGAAGGGGTTAGTGGGCAAAGCTGGCTCGCGGCCCTGACGGATGTCGTGCCGTTCGCCCTGCTGATCGGCGCGATCATGGGTAGCATCTATGCCGGCTGGGCGACGCCGACCGAGGCGGCATCCGGCGGCTGCCTGTTCGCCTTCATCCTGTGCCTGGTGTGGGGCGATCTGACCTGGGAGCACGGCGTCCTGGCACTGCAGCGGACGGTCCAGGTCTGCGGCAACCTGCTGTTCATCATCTACGCAGCCTATATCTATGCCTATGCGATCGGCGTGGCCGGCGTGGGGGAGAGCATCACGTCCTGGCTGGTGGGGCTGCACCTGTCCCACCTGGAGTTCTTCGCCTCCCTGTTCGTGCTGTACACGGTCCTTGGTTGCCTGGTCGAAAGCATCGGCATGATCGTCATCACCGTACCGCTGCTTTACCCGGTGCTGGGCCGCTATGGCATCGACCCGATCTGGTTCGGCGTCATCCTGGTGATGTATGTGGAGTTGGGGCAGATCTCGCCCCCCATCGGCATCAACCTGTTCGTCATCCAAAGCATCTGGGAGGGCGAACTTGGTGATGTCGTGATGGGAACGATTCCGTTCCACATCATCATGTTCGTCCTGCTGTTCCTGCTGACGGCCTTCCCGGCGCTGGCGCTGTGGCTGCCGTCGCAGATGAATTGACGGCGCGCGATCAGCCGCCGCCGTCGATCGTCAGCACCGTGCCGGTGGTGTAGCCGGAGACGGGGCTGGCGAGGAACGCCACGGCGTTGCCGATCTCCCGCGGGGTCGCGGCGCGGCCGAAGGGCATGCCGGCGGTCAGTTCGCGCCAGCGGTTCTCGTCGCCGAACTTCTCCTTGGCCTCGGCGCGGCGCAGCATCACCAGGCGGTCGGTCTCGACCGGGCCTGGATTGATCGCCACCACCCGCAGCCCGTCGGCGGGCGCCCCTTTCCCCAGCGCGCGGGTGAACGCCATCAACGAGGCGTTGCCCGCCGCACCGGCGATATAGCCGGTGGGGAATTTCTCGCCGGCCGCACCGATGACGTTGACGATCACGCCGCGGCCCCGCGCCTTCATCTGCCCATAGACCACCCGGCAGAAGGAGATATAGCCGAACACCTTCAGGTCCCACGCCTGCCGCCAACGGGCATCGTCGACCGACAGGACGTCGCCGGGCGGGATGGCACCGGCGTTGTTGACCAGGATGTCGATCTCCCCGGCCTCTGCTGCGACCTTGCGCACCGCCGCGTCGCTCGACAGGTCCGCCGGGATCGTCCGGACGTTGATCTGGCGGCTGCCGCGGATGCCGGCGGCGGTTTCCTCCAGCAGCCTGGCGTCCCGGGCGACGAGAATCAGGTTGCAGCCCTCTTCGGCCAGGACTTCGGCGGTGGCCTTGCCGATACCCTTGGAGCCGCCGGTGATCAGGACCGTCTTTCCGGCCAGTTGCAGATCCATGGTTACGCTGCCTTTCGTGTGGCGAGTTCCCTCTGTCGGCACGCATCGCCGAAAGCCGAGAAGATTGCAACGCTGTGCGGATTGTCCGCGAACGCCCATTCCGGGTGCCACTGCACGCCCAGCAGCCAGCCGGGCGCCTGCGGCATCGCCACCGCCTCGATCGTGCCGTCCGGCGCCGTCGCCTCCACGACCAACCCCGGCGCAAGCCGGTCGAGCGCCTGGCCGTGCAGCGAGTTCACCTGGATCTCGGCCGCGCCGAGGATGCGGGCGAGGCTGCCGGTCACCGCGATCAGGTGCTTTGGGCCATAGCGCCGCTCCTGCGGTCCTTCGCCGCCGCGATGATCGTGCCGCCCGTCCCGCAGGTGGACGCGCTGGATCAGCGTGCCGCCCAGCGCGACGTTCAGCTCCTGGATACCGCGGCAGATGGCCAGGACAGGGATGCCGCGGCGGACCGCCGCCCGGATCAGCGGCAGCGTCGTCGCATCCCGCTCCAGGTCATGCAGCTCCGGCGTCTCCGACTCCCCGCCATCGTAGTGGCTTGGGTGCACGTTGCTTGGGCTGCCGGGCACCAGCAGGCCGGAGAGCGTGTCGAGCAGCTCCAGCATCGGTTCGCCCAGCGGCGGGATCAGCACCGGCAGCGCACCGGCACCGCGCAGCACGGCCAGGGCGTAGCGGGCCGGAGTCTGGTGGAACGGCATGTCGTTCAGCGTCTTGGCGCAGGCGGGGATGCCAACGATCATTCTGCGGCTTGTCTCGGTTCGGGGTTGGGACGGAATCGGTCGGCGATGACGGCACCCAGCATGCCACAGAACATCATCGCTGCCATACCGCGCGGTGTTCCGTCGGTCAGCAGGCTGACCAGCAGGCCGGCGCTGGCGCCGAGGCTGAACTGGAACGTCCCCATCAGCGCCGCGGCGCTGCCCGCGTGATGGGCATGGCGGGTCAACGCGCCGGCATTGGAGTTCGCGTTGGCGAAGCCCTGGCAGCCGATCGACACCACCAGCGGCGCGATCACCAGCGGCAGGCTGTGGATGCCCGCGAACGCCACCACGCACAGAAAGGCGGTGCTGAGCAGCGACGTCCAGGCAATGATCGTCAGCATCCGGTTCAGCCCCAACCGCGGCAACAGCCGGACGTTGATCTGCGAGCCGCAGACCAGGGCGACCGCACACAGGCCGAAGACCAGTGCGAACTCGGACGGCGACAGGCCGAACCCCAGCTCGAAGACGGGAGAGCTGCCGGACAGGTAGGAGAACATGCAGAACGTGCTGCACCCGCCCATGATGGCGTGCATCAGGAAGGTCCGCTCGCGCAGGATCGACCAGTAGCGTTGCGCCTGGCCGTGGATGCTGAGGCGCAGGCGCCTTTCCTCCGGCAGGGTCTCCGGCAGGACCCGCACCGCGGCGAAGACGCAGGTGGCGCCGTAGAGCGTCAGGATCCAGAAGATCACCCGCCAATGCGCGAAGGCCAGGATCAAGCCGCCGATCGACGGTGCCAGCACGGGGGCGACGCCCATTACCAGCACCAGGCGCGACAGCATGATCGCCGCCGCCTGCCCCTCGGTCAGGTCGCGCACCACCGCTCGGGCGATCACCATGCCGGCCGAAGCGCCAAAGGCCGCGATGGCCCGCAGTACTGCCAGCGAACCAAGGGTCGGCGCCAAGGCGCAGCCGATGGTGGAGAGCGTGAACAGCGCGAAGCCGGCGGCCAGGGGGATGCGGCGGCCGAACCGGTCCGACAGCGTGCCCTGGCTGATCTGTCCGACGGCCAGGCCGGCGAACCAGCTCGCGAGCGTGAGCTGGGCGGTGCCGGGTTCGGTGCCGAACGATGCCTCGACCGCCGGGAAGGCGGGCAGGTACATGTCTGTCGCCGCCGGGCCCACGGCGATGAACAGGCCCAGCAGCGTCGGCAGCCAGGAAGGATAGCGGGAAGGGACGCTCATCTGGCGAAAGGTCTTCTTGGTTCGTGTTAGATGGGCGTTTCCGCTGGTGTTCGGCCGGTCGTGCGTCGAAACGGTCGCAAGGTCAAGAGTGCGTTGACAGGGCAGGGCGTTGGGGGGTAGGGACGCTGCCTCCGACATGGAGGGGTGCCCGAGTGGCTAAAGGGGACGGACTGTAAATCCGTTGGCGTGCGCCTACGTTGGTTCGAATCCAACCCCCTCCAGACGCCCGAACTTGGGGCGCCGTTCTGCCAGGAAATTCAATAAATCAGTGCCTTATGGGATGCCTATGGCATCGGTGGCGGCGCGTCCCTTCAAGCACTATCAAACCGGCGTCCATTGCGTCCGGAAGACAGTCCCGGGGTCTCGCGCGCCTCATCGCTAAGCCCGCGCTGCGGCGGTGAAAGGCGCGATGGACGAGCCGAACCTCCTCACTCATGGTACGGTCTCGGCGCGGAGGCCGGTGGACGGTACCCGGGATAAGTGGGTTGCCCCGACTATCCGCCGCCCACGACCCGCCTGAGCAGGTCACTGAGATGCTTTTGATGCGCTTCCGTCGTGTGGAACAGCATCTCGATTGTCCTGTGAAGGTCGGACATTCCGACCTTGAGACATTCAGAAGATTGGGTGACTTGCTCGAACAGTTGTTGCTCCTTTTGAGTAGCCGCAGCAGTCGCCTCGTCCATCACCGTTCCTTCCGATCAGCACGAGCATGTTGCAGCCGATACCACCACGGTTGGCTCCGTGATGCATGGCCATGATCGCGAACCTCTGCGGCCATGGTCCTGGATAAAGGCCGGAGCTGCCGCGAACCGTCGCTCGTCGCAGCCGACAGCGCGGTTTCAGACGGCTCTTCCTGCGCGCTCGTGCGGAATTATGCGCAGGAAGAACCTGGAGAATATGGGGCTGGTTTGCGGGACCGGATGGTCCCCGATCCTATTGGACCGATAGCCCAGGGGGATTTCGCCATCCGGGCGGAAACCCCGCCATCCAGCCGGCAGCCATCGACATCAGGACTGCGGCCAGGTCTTCGCCGTGATGTCGGAAATTGGCTCGTCACGATCGGGACAGATCGCCGACAGGGCCGACATCACCGATCGGAAGCGCTGCGGCCATCCCATCACCGGCTTCACGTAGACCGACCGCGCGTCACGCCACATGATGAACTCGAACAACGAGTTCTCGCCGGCGTGGAAGGCCAGGATCTCGTCGTACTCCTTGCCGTCCGAGACGTAGTCGAGGTGAACCCGCATGTTCAAAGCCTGCGCCTTCGCCCAGCTCTTCAGCAGCACGAGGTCGGGCACGCTGAACGAAAGTCCACGCACCGAGGAATCTTCCAGTTGCATGGCACGCATGGCTCTGTTCCCTCCACGAAATGAACACCCGCGCGGGACACCAGCCGGCAGGCGCGCGTCAGGCGCTCACCGCTTGCCTGGGCGTCGCGGACCGCTATCCCGCAATCGTGTTCATGTTGTTCGACAGACCCGCCGGCCGGCGGGTCGTGCTACCGATCGCCGCCTGGCGCCGGGAAAGATCCGGTCAGCACCGGAACCGTCCGGAACCGACCCTGAAACCCGCTATCATGTGACCTCTCCGTTGCCGGCCAAGCTGACGAGCGAAATTTATGATCCGGATTGCGGCATCACAACGGCGAACCATCTCCGCCAATTTTCCGGGAAAAAGGCTTTGGTCCATCGTGGAATGAAAGCCGCGGCCAATTGATACGGCTGCCCGCAATCGACTGTTTTTTCATAATAATTACAGATTTTCGTATTTTGTTCTTGATTTAGTCTAACGCTCTCTCTACAACCCATCCGAGCACTCAACGCAGGAACACACGCATGCAGTCCGGAATCAACGCGATCGTTCGGGAACGTATTAGGAACTTCCTGATTCCGCTGTTCTTGCAGGATGCCAATGACGATGCGGACCGTGCCCGTCAGGCGGTCGATGCCATGCTGGAAAGCTACGACCCACGCACCACGCGCGAACTGCGTCTCGCCGCACTGGCCATCGCATTCAGCCTCGGTGCGTTGGATGCCCTTGCCAAGTCCGCCAGCCAGGACGCCACCCTGTCTCAGGTGCTGCGCCTGCGCGGCAGCGCCAACGCCCTCGCCCGCTCCTCCGAAAAGGCGGAAGCGGCGCTGCAGGCCGAACGCGTCCAGCCCGGACCGGAAAACGACATGGAGATCACGCTCCCGGCCAGTATCGATCCGCACGCCCTGGTCGAATTCGCCAAGGCCCATCTGCCGTTGACGCGCCAGCAGAGACGCCTCGCGGAACGCCAGGCCGAAAAGCATCGCCGCCGACAGGAACAAGTCACGCGCCAGGCCATGCGGACGGTTCAGCAGCCGGCAGCGGCCGCCGCGGGATAAAGGGCAAGCCGCACGGGCGCGGTCAGGGGATCGCCACCAACACCTTGCCGCCGCGTCCGTTCAGACCCACCGCCTCATGCGCGGCAACAAGCTCTGTCAGCGGAAACCGCTGCGCGATCCGCGGCCGCAGCATGCCCGCGGTCAGCGCGGCGTTGATGTCGCACGCGGCCTGGTCGTGCGCCGTCCGGCCCATTGTATAGACGAGAACGAAATACACCGTGATGCACATCGACGACAGGACGGCATACGGCACCGTCGCCGTCGGCGCTCCGTCCGGCCCATTGAAATAGCTGGCGATCGAACCGCCCGGCTTCAGCACCGCGGCATCCAGATCGATGTTCTGCGAGAACGATACTTCTACGATATGATCGATCGCGCGGTCGCCACCGACCGCCGCCCGCAACCGCGCGACCAGATCCGGGTCGCGGTAGTTCAGCACGTCGTCGGCGCCTGACGCCCTGGCAACCGCGGCCTGCGCGTCCGATCCGGCGGTCGCGATGATCCGGCCGGCGCCGCCCCATCTCGCGAGTTGCACCGCGCACTGCCCGACCGCCCCGGCCCCGCCCGCGACCAGCACCGTCTTGCCGGCGACCGGTCCGCCGATGAACAGGCACCGATGCGCCGTCATTGCCGGCACGCCCAGCGCGGCGGCCGTGTCGTCGTCGATCCCCTCCGGCAGCCGCACGGCATGGTCCGCCGGCACCACCACATACGTCGCGCAAGTCCCCAGCGCTCGGCCATCGCGCTGCGCCTCATAGACCCAGACCCGCTCGCCGATCCGCGCCGGATCGACGCCTGGGCCGACTGCCTCGACCATCCCGGCCCCGTCATTGTGCGGAATGATCCGCGGCCATGGCATGGAGGCGTACTGGCCCCACCCCTCCCGCTGCTTGGTATCCGACGGATTGACGCCCGAGACCCGGACGCGCACCCGAACCTCGTTCGGCCCCGGTATCGGATCGGGCACTTCGCCAACCCGCAGGACGCCGTGCGCCGAACCTTTGCGTTCGTAATAACCTGCCAGCATGCCGGTTCCTCCCTCTCACCCTGTCGCTAAATACACCCGTACGGGATCTCAGCCAGGTCGTTAACCATTCGTTAAGAGCCCGCTGCTAGTGCTCAAGACAGCAACAGCAGGGCTTATCCCAATGGACGCAACGCGCATAAGACCGGCCGGCACGCGTGACAACGGAGACCGCCGGTACTCATCCGCCGGGACGTTGCGCCCGTGACGACCGACCGCATCCTTGGATACGCACCCCTCGAAGGTCTCGACGGGCTGCTCACCCGGCTGAACGCCGTGCCGGGACCGCCGGTCGAAGCATGGCACGGATGCCGCCTCGCCGCCGTCCTGCAATCCGAACCGCAGGACCTTCTGTTCTGCCGCCAGTCCCTCGCCAACTCCGCAGATTTCCTGGCTGTGGAGCGCCGGCTGGAGCTTGCCTGCCACGCAGGCCCGTTCCTGCCGCAGGACCCCTCGGCCGCCATCGTACCCTCCGACGCCGTGCCGGCGCTGTTCGCCCCCGCCTGGCTGGCCCTGCACACTGCACTGTCCACCCACGGCCAGCAGCGGCAATGGGATATCCACCTCCGCTGGTCGCCACGAGCCGCCGTCAACCATGCCAGCCCGCATCTCATGCAGGCGAGCGGCCGTTCCGAACGGGTGGCCGGCATCCGCGCCGCGCTGCGGACCGAGCGGGCGCGGCAAGAGGCGCGGTTGCTCAATACGCTCTCGCGCGCGGTGCTGGCCTTCGCGACCGACCCGGCCCGTGGGACCGGGACCGGCATCCGCGTCACCGCGCTGATCCGAACCGGCGCCGAGGCCGCCATGGAAGCCGCCCTCGAAGCGCTGGAGGAGCCCGATCTCGCCATCGAACTGCACGGCCCGCTGCCGCCGCTGACCTTCGCGCCGGTGCGCATCGCCACCACTGCTACAGCCGAGATCGCCGCCGCCTGGGCCGCGCTGGAACTCGACGACCGGATCGGCCGCGATGGCCTGCGGATGCAGTGGAATACTCGCGTCGCCAGCCTGCGGCCCGACCGCCAGCGCCATCGCCTGTCAGGCGCGGCACCCGGCATGGCCGGCCTGACCGATGCCTATCGGATGCTGCACGCCCTGCTGCCGCCTGACGGAACCGAGGCCAGCTACGCCGAAGCACTTGCCCAGGCCGGCCGCCGTCTGATCGTGCCGGACGCACCGCCAGGAATCACCTCGTCGCCGCAACGCGTCCAGTTGGAACTGGCGCAATGACCGCGGCCCCCGCCACACCCGTCAACAAGGAGATCGCGATGCCCATCGCGCAAGGATTAACCGCGGTCCGCGTCTTCCGCCCCGGCCGTCGCGTCGCCCTGATTTGCCTCGTCGTCGCGGCCGCCTCCGCCGTCACCAGCTTGGCGCTCGGTTCGCCTTTGTCGCGGCCCTGGACAGGCTCCGGCGACATCGACTGGCTGCCCTTCGTCGGCGGCGCCCTGCCGTTGCTGGCCATGGGCATCAGCGCCGTGGGCCTGTTCGGCGGCAAAGCGGCCCCGGCAGCGATGCCCCAGGTCGAAACCCTGATCCGGCAACTGAACGAGACCCTGTCCGGCCAGCGCGAGGAGGTCGCCCGCCTCCAGCGGGCCTGCGACACCGCCACCGAAGACGCCGCCAACGCGAGTGCCCGAATCGGCCGCGTGGCCGACGCCGCGATCGATGCCGAAACCCGCCTGGCCTCCGGCATGGCGCAATGGGAACGCAAGTGGGAAGAACACCTCGCCGCCGCGTCCCCCTATGGCGGCGCCACCGGCACGACCGAGGAAAGCCTGGCCGCGCGCGTCGTGCAACGCATCGAAGGCGTGATGCCGGACTTCGCCGACATCATCCGGACCAAGTTCTCCGCTTTCCCCGACCCCAGCTTCCACATCGCTGCCAGCCGCCTGAACGCCACGGTGGAAGCCGCCATGGTGACGTTCAAGGGGGTGATCGACGACGCCGCCGTCAAGATGGCGTCGCTGAACGAGATTTCCCAGTCGCTGCGGCGGGACGCGGTGGCGCTGGACCTGGCCGGCCGCGAGATCGCCACCGCCGGCGCGACCGTCGTCGCTCGGGCGGGCGAGGCGATCTCGGGCGTCGACGCCGCGCTGGCCAGCCTGCCGGCCGCCTTGGTCAGCGTGACCGGCGCCGCCGCCGAGATGAAGGGAAGCCTGGAAGAAGCCACGCTGGCCATGCGTGCCAACCGCACCGCGCTGATGACTGCCGGCGATCAGGCCGCGCAAGCCGCCGGCCGCCTGCTGGCTGCCGGCTCCGCCATCGAGGCGCAGCGCGAGGCCGTCGACGACGCCACCCAGCGCATCACCGTCTCCGTCGCCGAGGTCGTCGCCCGGGTCGACGCCGCTCAGGCCGACCGCACCACGATGGCGGAACTGGTCGAGCGGCTGCGGGAGGCCTCCGACGTGCTGACGCAGGAGACAGGCACGCTGACCCAGGCTGGCAAGGATGCTGCCGGCGGCGCCGACGCAACCCTGGTTGCGATCCGGGCCGCTGCCGGCGAGATGATCGAGCAGATCCGCGACGCGTTGGCCCCGCTGCCGGCCGCGACCGCCGAGTTGGCGGCTGCCGGGTCCAGTGTTGCCACCGAGATCTCCGCCCGCGTCGCCGAACGGATCGAGGCGGCGGCGAACGTGTCGACCGACCTGATTGCCCGGGTCGACACCGCCATAGGCTCCCTGGCCGAGGCATCCCGGATCGCCCCCGAAACCATCACCGAACGCCTCGGCAGCCAGATCGAAGCCGTGGCAAGCGCGGCCCGGCTTCCGTCCGATCTGGCGGAAACGCTGGCGCATGCCGTCGCCGAACGCGTCACCCCGAGCGTGGTTGGGCAGATCGACGCCGCGCTCGGCGCCGTGGCGACCGCGGCGCAGCTTCCGCCTGACCTGGCGGAAACGCTGGCGCATGCCGTCACCGAACGCGTCACCCCGAGCGTGGTTGGGCAGATCGACGCCGCGCTCGGCGCCGTGGCGACCGCGGCGCAGCTTCCGCCTGACCTGGCGGAAACGCTGGCGCATGCCGTC
>NZ_DASZTJ010000277.1:0-5579 GCF_035548235.1 Rhodopila sp. | reverse complement strand
TCGCCAAGGCCGAGACCGCCGACGTCGGCGTGCTACACGCACAGATGACGCCAATCAACCGCGACAGCCTGATGGCGCAGTACTACCGTGACCGTATCGGCCCGATCATGCAGAAGATCGGAAACGTCACCACAGTCGATCCGAATAGCCAGCAATCCGTCATCATTCAGGGTCCCGAACCATGAGCGCCTCGACCGCCGACGCCCTTTCGGACTATGACGCCAGCGCCCCCCTGACCCGGTCGACGACCCGGTGGGCGCTGGGAGCACGGCTGTTCCTGTCGATGATGGCGGCGGGGCTGCTGTGTGTGGCGGTGATCTGGCACGTGGCGTTACCGGACCAGGACTACCTGGCGCAACTGGTCGCCGGCGCCGCAGCCGTGCTGGTGGCCATCCCGGTCCTGACCGCCGCCTGGAATAGCATCGTGCACCCCAGCTTGCACGGCATGACCGACTTGCTGGTTGGCATCGCCTTGGTCGCCGCCTGGGCAACCGGCGACCTGATGACCGCCGCTTTGCTACCGATCGTCATGATCATCGGCCATGTGCTGGAGGAGCGCAGCCTGCTGGGATCCCGCGAGGCGATCCGGGCCATGAGCCGACTGGTGTCCACGGTGACACGGCGGGTGGAATCGGACGGCAGCGTCCGCGAGGTGCCGACAGGTCATATCCGCATCGGCGACCTGATCGATCTGCGGCCCGGCGATCGCGTACCGGTCGACGGCATAGTCGCCCAGGGCCGGTCCAGCCTGGACACGGCGTCCTTGACCGGCGAGTCGGCCCCCGCCGAGGTGCAGGAAGACGAACCGATCCTCGCCGGCTCGATCAATCTGGACGGCCATCTACGCGTGCAGGTCAGCCGGGTGGGCAACGAAACCACGCTGGGCAAGATCATCGCGCTGATGGAGACGGCGGAGCAGGCCAAGCCGCCAGTGACACGGCTGCTGGAGCAATATGCCGGGCCTTATATCAGTCTGGTGCTGCTGATCGCCGGCGCGGCCTGGCTGGTCACGCAATCGTCCGAGGCGATGCTCGCGGTGCTGGTGGCATCCTGTCCCTGTGCGCTGGTGCTCGCCGCGCCCGCCACCGCCGTTGCCGCTATCGCCGTCGCCGCTCGGCATGGAATCCTGATCAAAGGATCGGCGTTTCTAGAGCATGCCGCCGACGTCAGCTCCGTGATGTTCGACAAGACCGGAACCATCACCCGCGGCGAGTTGTCGTTGCTGCGGATCGAAGGAACCGAGGACACCGTCGGTATCGTCGCCCTGGCCGCGGCCCTGGGCAGCCACAGCTCCCACCCGGTCAGCCGCAGTCTGGCCCGGCTGGGTGGGCCGAACATGGGCGAGGCAGTAACCGAGGTGCAAGAGGTCGGCGGACTGGGCGTCACTGGGATTGAGAAAAGCCTCCGCGTGGCGCTGGGACGGCAGGAGCTGTTTGACCGGTTGGGCATCATTACGACGCCGCAGCCTGACCACGATGGGCCGATCGTCGGGGTAAGCCGCGGCCAGAACTTCCTGGGCTGGATGCTATTGTCGGACGAGCCGCGCCCGGAAGCAATGGCTGCAGTGGCGGAACTGCGGTCCCTGGGCCTGCAGCGCCAGGTGCTGCTGACCGGCGACCGTGCGCGCGTGGCCCGACGGATCGGCGAGGCGCTGGGGCTGACCGAAATCCACGCTGAAGCGCTGCCGGAAGAGAAGATGCGGCGAGTGCTGCAAGAGGTGGAAAACGGGCACCGGCCTTTGGTGGTCGGCGACGGCATCAACGACAGTCTGGCGCTGAAAGTGGGCGCGGTGGGCGTTGCCATGGGTGCCCAGGGCACCGATGTGGCCTTGGCCTCGGCGGATATCGTCCTGATGACCAGCGACCTGCGCCGGCTCGCAACCTGCCTGCGGCTCAGCCGCCGGTGCCGGCGCACAATCCACGTCAACGTCGGTATCGGCCTGGGATGGACCATAATCCTGGTTGCATTGGCGGGCACCGGCATGCTGGGCATCAACGGCGCGATCGTCGCCGCGGTGTTCCATAACATGAGCACCTTGCTGGGCATGGCGAATGCCGGATGCCTCCTGCGGTTCGATGAGATGTCGACACAGCGGGTACCGGAGACGGCGCCAATCTGGCGGGCCACGGCAGCCGGAGCGGCACCGAACGCTCTCACCTCGGAGATATCGACATGAGACGCCTTCTGCTGCTCATCTGCGGCGTTTCCGCCTTGGCGATCGGAGGTGAGTTCTGGTCCAGAGCCGGACAGGATACGCAGTCCACGGTACCGGTGAACTCCGATCCAGCACGGGCGACGCTGCCCCCGACCAAAGCGACTCCGTCGGCCGCCGGCGGATCGGTTGGCGTTTGGGTCGACACGGCACTGGCGCGTCCGCTCTTCGCGGCCGACCGGCGGCCGATTCCGGGCTTCGCTGCAACCAATGCCGGAATGCCGCGACTATCCGGTGTGATCGCCTCGCCAGTGGACACGGTAGCGATCTTTCAGGTCGCCGGCGCAGCGAAACCGGTCGCCGCGCGCGGGGGAGACCGGATCGGAGACTGGCTGGTCACGGCAATCAGTTCCGATTTCGTGACATTAAAAAAAGGCGATTCCAGCAAGATGCTGCGGCTGGCGTTCGAGAATCTGACCCCTACGGCCCAGCCTGAGCACAACAATGCGGCGCCGTCCCGCTGGGTGACGGCCGCCGCCAGCGGAATCCTGCGCAACCGGTGGTCCAATCCACATTTGCAACCGTAAGTGGATGACGCCATGAAGAATGGGGGTTTCTTCAGTCCTGCCGAGCACAGCTGATTGCCCGCGATCGTCCCCGCCGTATCAACGGCGCCCGAACAGCCGTTCGATGTCCGCTTTCGAAAATTTCAATACCGTCGGCCGACCATGGCTGCAGGTCGCGGCTCGTGGCGTTGCCTCCATCCGGCGCAGCAGTGCGCTCATCTCATCGACTCCCAGCCGCCGCCCGGCGCGGATGCTGCCATGGCATGCGAGGCGTGCGATAACCGCGTCCAATCGGGCGGAGAGTGTCGTCTGTGTGTCGTCCTCAGCGAACTCGTCGGCGAGGTCGCGCAGCAGCGGCCCAGGTTCAGGTGTGCCGAGGGGAGCGGGAAGCGCGCGCACCATCACCGCGCCAGCGCCGAAAGATTCCAGCTCCAGGCCAAGCAGCGCGAGTTCATCGGCATGGTCCATCAAGCGGGCGGCATCGGCCGGTCGCAAATCGACGACCGCCGGGATCAGCAGCGACTGGGCACGCACGCCGCCATCCAGCATCTGTGTCTGGATGGCTTCATGCGTCAGGCGTTCATGCGCGGCGTGCTGGTCGACCAGCACCAGCGACCCGTCGGTAGCGACAGCGATGATGTAGGTGTCCAGCACCTGTGCGACGGGGGCCCCCAATGGGTGATCGGCGTCCGGTTCGGGGGCGGCGATGCGGCGCGCGGTCGGGGCATCAAGGATCGGCAATGACGTCTCCGCCATCTCCGGCTGACGCCGGGGCATGGCCGTTAGCGCCGGAGGCGGCGGATGATCGGACCAGGGATAGCGTGGTTCGTCACCGGACCCAACGGGGGTCGAAGCCGGCGGACGCAAGGCGGAAGACCAGTGGATGGATGCATGCAACCCCATCGGATGCGATCCGCCAAAGCCGAGCATCGGCGCAATCTGGCCGACGCCCACCCCCAAGCCGGAGCGGATCGCGCCGATCACGAGGCCGCGGACCTGATTGGGGTCACGGAACCGAACCTCCGTCTTGGCAGGGTGGACGTTCACGTCGACTTCCTCGGGCAGAATCTCGAGGGAGAGCGCAACGATCGGATGCCGGCCAGCCGCGATGACGTCGCGATAAGCTACGCGCACCGCCGTCCGCAGCACGGAATCCGCCACCGGCCGGCGGTTCACCGTCAGCATCTGCGCAGAGACCGCCGCGCGCGTCACCGATGGCGCGCAGACATAACCCTCGACACGGCACCCGCCCCGTTCGGCCTGAACCGGCAGCAGCACCGCGGCAGCGTCCACTCCGACTAGCGCGGCAATCCGTGCCAGCGGTGGCTGCGCCGGCAGGTCGAACACAGTGCGGCCGTCGATCTCCAGTCGGAACGCCACATCTGGCGCGGCGGCGGCGAGGCGGCGGACCACAGCTTCGACCTGGTCGGCCTCATAGCGGGGGGATTTGAGGAATTTCCGCCGGACCGGCGTCGCGAAGAACAGGTCCCGGACGGTGACGCGCGTGCCGGGCACGCCGGCTACGGGCGCGACCGGGCCGACCGAACCACCATCCACGCTGATCATGCTGGCATGATGCTCCTCCTGGGAAGCGGCCCCGTGCGGACGGGAGACAATCGCCAGCCGGGCCACCGCGCCGATCGACGGCAAGGCCTCGCCACGGAAACCCAGAGTGGTGATTCGGACCAGCGACTCGTCCGTCAGCTTAGAGGTCGCGTGGCGCAGCACCGCCAGCCCGAGTTCTTCGGGGGACATGCCGGCGCCATTGTCGATCACCTCCAACCGGTCGATTCCGCCCCCTTCAAGACTAATCGCGACCCGCGTCGCACCGGCGTCGAGCGCGTTCTCGATCAACTCCTTCGCCGCCGCGGCCGGCCGCTCGATCACCTCGCCGGCAGCAATGCGGTTGACCGTGGTTTCCGAAAGGAGCCGGATGCGAGATAGCAACGGAATGGCCTGCACAGGGACTGAAGTATTGCGCCCATACAGCCGCATCTACCCTAGTAGGCTGAACAAGCCTTGTTACTATAGCGCGGCCAGCCAAGTCATTGCCAGGGGGAATCCCCAAATGCAGAAGGGGAGAGGCGTCACCGACCGCATGCCAAGTATGGCGGCCGCCTTGCCGTAGCAAAAATCGCTTTCGGCCAGGAACGACAGCATCGATTGGCTGCAAAGCGAGGATATATCGGCTCCGATAGACTCGTCCCTGCCTTTGCCCCGAAGGCTCGTGGCCCACTTAGTCGAGACAGCATGGCCGTTCTCTGTGCCCTGACGTTTAAGCAAATGGCCAACTGGACTACACTGATGCGATTTTCCAGCGTCGGGTGGACACGGATTCCAGACAGATGACCGCTCATGATGTAGCCGTCCCGGGCGGGCTGATGATGACATGAAGATGAGAAAGGAGCGCGCGACATCGCCTGCGAGTGAGGCGACTCCAGCTGGCTCTTTCATCAAATATCTTTGTGCAATCCTCGGTTTCTCAATCGAAGAAGCCAGGGATCTCCAGCTGAAGGCGCCCAACCTCAGTTGGCTGCGCCGCTTCGATTTCATTGCCATGCAGAAGGTCTCGATAGTGCTGTCCACCCCCCGCCCGGATCAGCACAAAGGCTTTTAAAGATCGCACTGATTGGCTTTGATTTCACACTCTCGCCGCCTTCGTCACCTCAAAGAGAAACACTTAGATCAGCTCCCGCAAGACTCTGTCCACCGAAACGGTGTTAGATTTGCGTTGCCAAGGCGGAGAAAGACGGATAGCGACTTCGAGCCCCAACGATGAACACGGCAGCGGATCTGCCACCCGATCACGAGAGAAAGAAGCTTTCGAGCCGGCTTAGCCATAAGCTGCGACCGGACCAAAG
>NZ_DASZTJ010000276.1:0-3784 GCF_035548235.1 Rhodopila sp. | reverse complement strand
TGCACGACCGGCACGTTCGATGCGTTGAACTGAATGACCGCCGGCGGCTGCATGCCGGGTGGCGCGATGCGCAGGATCGTATTGTTGACCGAGGAAATCTGGGCGATCGCCCCGCCGATATCCGTTCCGGGCTGAAAATAGACCTTCAGCAGGCCGACACCCGGGATCGATTGGGATTCGATACGGGATATCCCGTTGACGGTGGTGGAATAGGCGCGCTCGCTGATGAAGACGACGCGCCGTTCCATGTCCTCGGTCGTCAGGCCGTTATAGTTCCAGACGACCAGGACCACCGGGATGTCGATCACCGGGAAAATATCGACGATCATGCGGGTGAGGGACAGCACTCCCAGCAGGACGATCAGCATCGCCCCAATCGCAGACGTATAAGGCCGGCGCAACGCAAGCCGCACCAGTCCGATCATCCATTCCCCCGGCTTGTCCCGTATTTCTTCACGAACGGGGATTATTCACGCGATGCATCGGGTTGCCAAGAGCATCGGACCCACTTCCGTGCAGCGGAATTGTATCAGGCCCGTTTCCGGGCAGCCTGGGCCTCGAGAAATTCCCGCATCGCCAGCTTGGGTTCGTCGGTCCGCCATGCCTCGGCGAAGGCGTCGACGCCGGCCTGCACCGCGGCGCGCAGCGGCAGGTCCTCCCATTGCCGGGTCAGGCTCTTCTGAAGCCGGATCGCACGCGGGCCGGCGGCCAGCAGCATTGCGATCCACTCCGTCACCGCTTCGTCCAGCAAGGCCGGGGCGACGATCTTTTCGACCAGGCCCCAGGATTCGGCGTCGGCGGCGGAGATGGTTTCGCCCAGCAACAACAACCGCCGGCTGCGTCCCCAGCCGATCAGCATGGGCAGCAAGGCCGCTTCCACGACCGATGGGATGCCCAGCCGCACTTCCGGCATGCCGAACCGCGCCGTGTCGGCGGCCAGGCGCAGGTCGCAGGCGGCGGCGATCTCCAGCCCGGCGCCGAAGGTGAAACCCTGGATACGGGCGATGACGGGCACCGGCAGGCCGCGGATCGCCTCACAGCACTGGTGGATGCGGGTGATGAAGCGGCGGGCGCTCAGCGGCTCCAGCGCCGCCATCTCGGTGATGTCGGCGCCGCCGATGAAGGCGCGCTCGCCCTCGCCGGTCAGGATCACGGCGCGGAGGTCCTCCATGCCGGCCAGGCGGTCGAATGCCTCGACGAAGCGGGCCATCAGCGCGCTGTTCAGCGTGTTCAGCTTGCGGTCGTTGGCGATGGTGACGCGCGCGATGACACCCTTGGCCTGGGTTTCGATGTCGACCCGGATGGGGGATGGCTGCATGGTCGGTCTCCTCCGCTGGACAAGGAGGGCAGGGTGGACACGGTTTCGGCGTCCGCGGCAAGGGCCGGGCGCTTCTGGACAACCCAGGTCCCGGCGAGTACGACGGCCGGACGCCAGGAGGAACGGACCAGGCCATGAAGCTTGGCATATTCGACCACATGGATCGCGGGGCGACCCCGCTGGACCAGCTTTACGCTGACCGGCTGACCCTCGTTGAAGCCTATGACCAGGCCGGGTTCCACGGCTACCACGTGGCGGAGCACCACGCCACGCCGCTGGGCGTCGCGCCGGCGCCGGGCATCTGGCTGGCAACGGTCGCGCAACGGACGAAGCGCCTGCGGTTCGGGCCGCTGGTCTATCTTTTGCCGCTCTATCATCCGATCAAGCTGCTGGAAGAGATCTGCATGCTCGACCAGATCAGCGGCGGGCGGCTGATGCTGGGCGTCGGCCACGGCATTTCCCCGATCGAGCTGCGGTTCTATGGCGTCGACCCCGAACAGGCGCCGGCGATGTACGCCGAAGCGCTGGAGGTCCTGTTGCGCGGCATGACCCAGCCGCTGCTGACATTCGAAGGCAAATACTACCAGTTTCGCGACGTGCCGATGGAACTGGCACCCTTCCAGACGCCCCATCCGCCGCTGTGGTACGGGCTCGGCCGGCCGGAGGCGATCCCCTGGGCCGTCGCCCATCGCGTCAATATCGTTGGCAACCTTCCGGCCAAGGCGATGCGGGGCCTGACGGATGCATACCGAGCGGAATGGGAACGGATGGGGAATGATCCGGCGGAGATGCCGTTGATGGGCGTGGGCCGTCATGTCGTCGTCGCGGAGACGGAGCGGGAGGCACTGGAGATCGCGCGCCTGGGCTATGGCAAGTGGCGTGAAAGTTTCCTCAAGCTGTGGCTGGCGCACGGCATGATGCCGTCGCCGGCCGCGGTGTTCCCCGAGACGTTCGAGGAAGCCGAGGCGCAGGGAAGGGCGGTCGCCGGAACGCCCGACAAGGTCTCGGCCTTCCTGCGGCAGGTCGTTTCGGACGGCGGCTTGAACTACCTGCTGTGTCGTTTCGCCTTCGGGGACATCCCGCTCGATGCCGCCCTTCATTCCATCCGGCTTTTTTCGCGGCATGTCATGCCGGCGCTACAGGAGAATCATTGAACCATGACGGCGGAATATGAACTTTTCGCGTTGAAGTATGCCATGCGCCCGGCGCGGCGGCATGAACATTTCATCGGCGGCGACCCGCATGACGGGCCGATGCCGATGGACTATTTCGTCTGGCTGGCGCGCAACAGGGACCGTTCCGTCGTCATCGACATCGGCTTCACCGCCGAAAGCGGCGGCAAGCGCGGACGCAAGCTGGAACGCGACCCGATCGACAGCCTGGCGCTGCTGGACTGCGATCCCGCGACGGTCGAGGACGTGATCCTGACCCATATGCACTACGACCATGTCGGCAACTTCCATAAGTTCCCGAAGGCGCGCTTCCACCTGCAGGAGCCGGAGATGCACTATGCCGTCGGCCGGCACATGCGCCACAAGCAGCTTGCCCGCAGTTTCGAGCCGGATGACGTCTGCGGCATCGTGCGGCTGAATTTCGACGGCCGCGTCACCTATCACAACGGCCCCGCCGACATCCTGCCGGGCATTTCCCTGGTACCGACGGGCGGCCACTCCGCCGGGCTGCAATTCGTCAAGATCAACACGAAGCGCGGCGTCGTCGTGCTCGCGTCGGACGTGTCGCATTTCTATGAGAACATGGAGACCTATCGCCCCTTCACAACGGCCTTCCATATCGGCGATATGCTCGACGCCTTCGATACGCTGCGCGCCCACGCCGCTCGGCCCGAGCTGATCGTCCCGGGTCATGATCCGCTGGTCATGCAGCGCTATCCTGCTCCGTCCCCCAAGCTGGAGGGTATCGCCGTGCGCCTGGATGTCGACCCGAAATGAACGCCGAAGAACTCCGCGCCGTGCAGGCGCCGCTGAAAGCCGAATACAAGGAGCACCCCGAAGCGGCGCGCGTGCTGGCGCGCGCCGAGGGGAGCCTCGATCCCAAGGACATCGCCATCGTGGTGGACGCCTGGCACGGCAAGGTGACGGCCGGGCTGCACAAGGCGGGCGGCGGGTCGGGCGAACTGGCGTGTTCGGCCGATATGCTGCTGGAAAGCCTGATCGGCTGCGCCGGCGTCACGTTCCGGGCGGTGGCGACCGCGATGGGGGTGACGGTGCGCGGCGGGAAGGTGATCGCCGAGGGCGTCTGGGATGCCCGCGGCACCCTGGGCGTCGACCGTTCGGTGCCCGTCGGCCTCACCGAGATCAAGCTGCGCTTCGAGGTCGACTGTGACGCCGACCGTACGAAGCTGGAGCGGATGATCCAGACGACGGAACGGTACTGCGTGATCCTGCAGACGCTGAAATCTCCGCCGCAGGTGTCGCTGGAGATCGCTTAGGCCGTCGTGGGGGGGGG
>NZ_DASZTJ010000275.1:0-25758 GCF_035548235.1 Rhodopila sp. | reverse complement strand
CAACACCAACGTCACCGCGACGTTCCAGGAGGCACTCGGCCAGGCCACCGGCAGCGGCCAAGCGCCGGCCTTCATGATTCACACCGGCGACATCACGCACCTGTCGAGACCGGAGCAGTTCGACACCGCCGCACAGCTTCTGTCGGCAACGAAACTACAGGTCTACACCGTGCCGGGCGAGCATGACGTGCTGGAGGATAACGGCAAGAGCTACCTCAACCATTACGGGAAGGGGACGAAAGGCGACGGCTGGTACAGCTTCGACGCGCATGGCGTCCACTTCGTCGGCCTGGTGAACGTGGTGAACCTGCAAGGCAACGGCCTCGGCGATCTTGGCCGCGCGCAGTTGGAGTGGCTGGAGCGGGACGTGAAGGGCCTGCCGTCCAGCACGCCGATCGTCATCTTCGCGCATGTGCCGCTGTGGATCGTGGCCGCGGACTGGGGCTGGGGCACCAAGGACGGGGCGCAGGCGCTGAGCTACCTGAAGCGCTTCGGATCGGTGACCGTGCTGAACGGGCATATCCACCAGGTGATGCAGAAGGTGGAAGGCCACGTGGCGTTCCACACCGCCCGCTCGACCGCATTTCCGCAGGGGACGCCGGGGATCGCGAAAGGCCCCGGACCGATGGCGGTACCGCCCGGGGCGCTGAAGACCTATCTGGGCACCACCCGCGTCAGCTTCGTGCGCAACACGACGCCGCTGGCGATCGTCGATACCCCGCTGATGGGCTGAAGGAGAACTTCATATGCTGCGTTTCGTGATGCCCGCCGCGCTGGCGTGCGGGCTGCTGGCGACGGCTGCGTCCTGGTCCGAGGACGCGCCGGCGATCAAGATCGACAATTTCACCTTCTCACCGGCCAAGCTGACGGTCGCGAAAGGGACGGAGGTGACCTGGACGAACCGCGACGACATCCCGCACAGCATCGTGCTGACGGGGGCGGGCGTACGGTCGAAGGCGCTGGATACGGACGGGTCGTTCTCTTACCGGTTCGACAAGGCCGGGACGTTCACCTATATCTGCGGGCTGCATCCGCAGATGCACGGGCAGGTCGTTGTCAAGTAGTATTGTTTGGTATGTTATGGGCAGGGGGCGCTGCGATGCGCCTCCCGTCCGGGCACGTCGCTTGGACGCGTCGTTCGTTTCAGAGCCGGGATCAGGGTCTCCTGATCGGAGGATTTCCTGGTTGGGAGCAAGTTTTTGACACAGATGGGCTCCGATGAACGCAGATGAACACGGATTCTGCGGCGTTACCCTTGCACTACCTCGAGGCTAAGACAAAAGTACGAGCGGCACGCCAATCTAATCCGTTCGGAATCTGCGTTATTCCGAGCCCATCTGTGTAAAATTGCTTACCATCAACCGCCCCGACACGCGGCCACGGCGCACAACAGCGCCAACGCATCCGGCAGCCAAGCGCCACGCCGGAAACGCTTGCTGAAGCGCATCGTTCTGCTCTATGTGTCCCGCCACGTTGGGTGGAATGGTGCGGAGCATGCCGACGCAGAACATCGGATCACTGGACCTGTCGCCGAAAGCCAAGAAGGCGGCGGAGGAGCTTCTCAAGAAATTCCCGGACATCCAGTTCACCAGCGGCCGGCGCGGCCTGAAGGACCAGGCGCGCGCCATGAGCCAGAACGTGGTCAAGAACCGGAAATGGATCGAGCAGACCTATACCAAGTCAAAGGCCAGCCAGGCCTGCCAGAAATGGGTCGACGACCACCCGGAAGCGACCAAGGCCGGCGATATCGAGGCGGGATTGTCCAAGACGCTGAAGGACCTGGGCCCGGCCGCCGGGCAGATCTCCAAGCACCTGACCGGCGACGCGTTCGACGTCCAGCCCGTCAGCAAGAACGCCAAGGAGATCAAAGATTACATCCGAAAGCTTCCCGGCGTCGGGAAGTTCCTCGAGAAGGAAGGCGGGCTGGTCCGGTGGCACGTTCAATTCTGATCGCCTGCCTGCTGGCGGCCCTGTGGACCATGCCCGCAGCCGCCAGGGAGCTTTGTCCCGGCTCGGACATCGCCCCGACCGCCATGGCCTCGCCGCTCTACCGGCTGCTGGTCGCCCGCTATGGCACGCCCAGCGACTGCCACGAAGCCAAACAGGGCGATAACCAGGACCTGACCATCAGCTTCAAGGGCGGCGCGCAGCTCACCTGGTCGGTCAATCCGACGATCGAATACAGCCGCCAGGACGCCACTCTGCCGCCCGGGACGAAGCCGCTCCTGCTCCCCGAGGCGGTCAAGGCGCTGCGAGCCACCGAAACCGACGCCACCGGCGACAAGGGCTGTCGGATCGCGTGGTCAAAGCTCTCCGCCAAGGATGTCCGAGCGAATGGGGAAACGGAGGCGTCGGGGGCTGTTTGCAATTGCAAGGCCCGTATCACCCGCCAGAACAGCGCGGTCGTGAAGCTGGGGTTCAGCTCCGCCTGCTGATTGCCGTGTCCCCTCCCCAGGGTCGCGGTAATCGGCTATCCTCCTGGGAGAGACCCAGGAGGAGCACATGACCGAAGCCTGCATCGTTGGCTGGGCGCATTCGCCATTCGGCAAGCTGGAAGACCCCGATATCGAGTCCCTGATCGGTCGCGTCGCCGGCGCCGCCATCGCCGATGCCGGGATCGAACCGCACGACATCGAGGCAAGCTTCATCTCCCTGTTCAACAACGGGTTTTCCGACCAGGACTTCCCCGCGTCGCTGATCCTGCAGCACGTGCCGGAGCTGCGGTTCAGGCCGATCACGCGGTATGAGAACGCCTGCGCCTCCGGCTCCGCCGCCGTGCATGGCGCACGCGATTTCCTGCTGTCCGGCCGCGGCCGCTTCGCCCTGGTGGTCGGCGTCGAGAAGATGACCGCGACCCCCGGCAAGGAGGTCGGCGATATCCTGCTGAAAGCCAGCTACAAGAAGGAGGAAGCCGACATCCCCGCCGGTTTCGCCGGCGTGTTCGGTCGCATCGCGGAGAAGTACTTCCAGCGCTACGGCGACCAGTCCGATGCCCTGGCGGCGATCGCCGCCAAGAACCACAAGAACGGCGTCGACAACCCCTATGCCCAGATGCGCAAGGACCTGGGCTTCGATTTCTGTCGCACCGTCAGCGAGAAGAACCCCTATGTCGCCCCACCGCTGAAGCGGACCGACTGCTCGCTGGTCTCGGACGGCGCGGTGGCGCTGATCATGGCGGACGAGGAAACGGCGCGCAGCATGGGCAAGGCCGTGCGCTTCAAGGCCGCGGTCCAGGTCAACGACTTCCTGCCGATCAGCAAGCGCGACATCACCGGCTTCGAGGGCGCGGCACTGGCCTGGAAGCAGGCGCTGTCGAAGGCGGGCAACGACCTGCTGGACCTGTCCTTCGTCGAAAGCCATGACTGCTTCACCATCGCCGAACTCATCGAATACGAGGCAATGGGCCTGACCGCGCCGGGCCAGGGAGCGAAGGCGGTCCTGGAAGGCTGGACCAAGAAGGACGGCAAGCTGCCGGTCAACCCGTCCGGCGGGCTGAAGGCCAAAGGTCATCCGATCGGCGCGACCGGGGTGTCGATGCACGCGATCGCCGCGATGCAGTTGACCGGTACCGCGCCGGAAGGGATGCAATTGCCGAAAGCCGACCTGGGCGGCGTGTTCAACATGGGCGGCGCGGCGGTCGCCAACTACGTGTCGATCCTGGAGCCGCTGCGGTAAGCATCCCTCTTTCCTGACATGTCGGCGGCGTGGAGGCCTCGCGCATGATCCCCACCAGCAACCTGGCGCATCTTCTGCTGCAGGCCGCCCGCCGCTTTCCCGACCGTCCGGCGATCGTCTGGCGTGAGCGCGTCTGGACCTGGGCCGATTTCCGCGGCCGGGTCCAGGCCGCCGCCGGGGCACTGCTGGCCGAGGGCGTGCAACCGGGCGACCGCGTCCTGCTGCATGCCCGCAACGCGAACACGGTGCTGGAGACGATGTTCGCGTCCTGGATGATCGGCGCCGTCTGGGTGCCGACCAATTTCCGCCTGTCGCCGCCCGAGGTCGCGTACCTGGCGCAATCCTCCGGCGCCGCGGTGCATATCTTCGATCCGGCCTTCCCCGAACACGCCGCCGCCGCCAAAGCCGCAAACCCCGCCTGCCGGCTGGAGATCAGCCTGACCGGCGACTGGGAAGCGATGTGCGACCACCCCGACCCGATCCACATCCCGGTGGACGTCGACCGCGACCATCCGGCGTGGTTCTTCTACACCTCGGGCACCACGGGACGGCCGAAAGCGGGTGTGCTGACGCATGGCCAGATGGAATATGTCGTCTGCAACCATCTCTGCGACCTGATGCCCGGCACGACCGAGGATGACGCATCGCTGGTCGTGGCCCCCCTGTCGCATGGCGCCGGCATTCACGCCCTGCCGCAGATCGCCCGCGGCGCACCCACCATCCTGCTGTCCGGCGAGCGGCTGGATTGCGAGGAGGCCTGGGCTCTGGTCGAGCAATACCGCGTCACCAACATGTTCACCGTGCCGACGATCCTGACCATGCTGACGAAGCATGACGCGGTCGATCGTTACGATCACAGCTCCCTGCGCTATGTGATCTATGCCGGTGCGCCGATGTACCGCGCCGACCAGGTGCACGCGCTGACCAAGCTGGGCAAGGTGCTGGTGCAGTATTTCGGCCTGGGCGAGGTCACCGGCAACATCACCGTGCTGCCGCCGCACCTGCACAGTCTCGTTGACAGCGAAACCAAGGTCGGAAGCTGCGGCATTCCCCGCACGGGCATGCAGATCGCCATCCTGAACGATGCCGGCGAACCGCTGCCCCCCGGCGCCACCGGCGAAATCTGCGTGCGGGGACCCGGCGTCTTCGCCGGCTACCACGACAACCCCGAGGCCAACGCCAAGGCCTTTGCCCACGGCTGGTTCCATACCGGCGACCTGGGCCACCTGGACGAGGAAGGCTTCCTGTTCATCACCGGCAGGGCGTCGGACATGTACATCTCCGGCGGCTCCAACGTCTATCCGCGGGAGATCGAGGAAGCCTTGCTTCTGCACCCTTCGATCCGGGAAGCCTGCGTCGTCGGCGTTCCGCATGAGAAATGGGGGGAAACCGGGGTCGGCGTGCTGGTGCTGGAAGACGGCGCGTCCGTCACGGATGCCGATCTGTTGGCGCATCTGGACGGACGGCTGGCGAAATACAAATGGCCGACACGCTTCGTGTTCTGGAACGAATTGCCGAAATCGGGCTACGGCAAGGTAACCAAGCGCGACGTGAAGCGCCTGTTGCAGGAGGCCGGATGATGCAAGCCGATCCTATCGATCCCGCTCGGATCGTCGACTATCACGCACATATTTACTACGATCCCGAAACGCGCGAAACCGCCGCCCGCCTGCGCGACTGGATCGCGGCCCGGTGGCCCGATGTGCGGCTGGGCCGCTGGCACGATGTCCCGGTCGGGCCACATCCGACCGCGATGTATCAGTTGGCGTTTCCCGCCTCGCTGTTCCCCGAGGTCGCGCCGTTCATCATGATGAACCGGATGGGCCTGACCGTCCTGCTGCATCCGGAATCGGGCCGCCCGCGCGATGATCACACCTTGCACGCGACCTGGATGGGAGAGGTGTTGCCGCTCAAAACCGAGATTCTGCGGGAAACCGGCTGATCCGGACGGCCTTGCGGCGACTCCTCGGCCGTGCTTGGCTCCCGCGCAACGCAGCGACCCGTCCTCGCCATAGCGCGGAAAGCGGACACGAAGGGCCAAGGAGGAAACGATGAAGATCACCGCTGTCGAAACCCTCCGTGCCGACGCGGGCTGGCGGATGTTCTCCTTCCTGAAGGTGATGACCGACGACGGGATCGTCGGCTGGTCGGAGTTCAACGAAAGTTTCGGCAGCGTCGGCCTCGCCGACGTCATCCAGGGCCTGTCGCCGATCCTGGTCGGCAAGGACCCCCGCCGGTTCGAGCAGGTGACCCAGCATCTGCATGTCCTGACCCGGCAGTCGCGCGGGGGCTTGAACCAGCAGGCGATCGCGGCGATCGAGAACGCATTGCTCGATATTGCCGGCAAAGCCTACGGCGTCCCGGTCGCCGCCCTGTTCGGCGGCCCGATCCGCGAACGGATCCCGGTCTACTGGTCGCATTTCGCCACCTACCGTGTCCGTAGCGCCGCCCTGATGGGCGTGCCGGACCTGCGCAACTACGACGACCTCGCCAAGCACGCGCGGGAGGTGCGGGACCGGGGCTTCAAGGCGCTGAAGACGAATATCCTGCCGTTCGCGGACGGGAAGCTGTCATCCTATGTCCCGGGCTTCGGCCGCACGGCGGGATGGCCGGAGTTGAACTGGGACAACCGGCTGACGCGGGGCGTGACCGAACAGTTGTCGATCATCCGCGAGGCTGTCGGGCCGGAGATGGGGATTCATCTCGATACGAACTTCAACTTCAAGACCGAAGGCTACAAGCGGATCGCCGACGCGGTCGCGCCGATCAACCTGACCTGGCTGGAGATCGATACGCACGACCCGCCCGCCCTGGCCGAGATCAAGCGCATGGCGCCCTGCCCCATCGCGTCCTGCGAGACGCTGCACGGCCGGCGGGAGTTCAAGCCCTACCTGGATCTCTACGCGACCGACGTCGCCATCGTCGACGTCATCTGGAACGGCTTGCTGGAATCGGCCAAGATCGCAGCGATGTGCGATGTCTATGAAATCAACTGCGCCCCGCACAATTTCTACGGCCATCTGTGCAGCGCGATATCAGCCACCTTCGCGGCCATCGTGCCGAACTTCCGGGTGATGGAGATCGATATCGACAGCGCCCCGTGGCGGGATGAATTCTACACATCCGTCCCGACGATCGAGAACGGCGAATACGTCCTGTCCCTGGCGCCGGGATGGGGCATGGACGTCAACGAGAAGGCCGTCAGGGCACGGCCGCCGAAACTGTGACCAAGGAGGATATGGCGTGGCCAAATTCAAGATCGCGACCCCAGCCGGGGCCAGCTTCACCACCGCCGGCGGCGGATACGATTACGAAATGGAAGCGCTGGCGGGGATGGACGCTGCCATCGTCGAAGGCCCAGCCGACGAGGATGGCTTCATTGCCTTCGCCAAGGACGCCGACGCCGTCTATGCCAAGGGCATGCGCTTCACAAGGAAGGTCGTCGAGGGCTTGCCGGCGAAATGCCGAGCGATCGTGCTGGGAAGCGTCGGGGTGGACAGCGTGGATGTGGTGGCGGCCACGGCGCGCGGCCTGCCGGTGACCAACTGCCCCGACACGTTCATCGAGGAAGTCGCCGACCACGCGATGACGCTGCTGCTGTCCTGTTTCCGCCGCGTCATCGAGCAGGACAAGATGGTGCGTGAAGGCCGCTGGCGCGAAGGCCGCCCCGCGCTGCTGCAGATTCCCCGGATGATGGGCCAGACCCTGGGCCTGATCGCGTTCGGCCATGTCGCCCGCGCCGTCGCCAAGCGTGCCAAGCCGTTCGGCCTTCGTATCATCGCATACGATCCGTTCATCGAGGAACTCACGATGGTCGAGCACGGCGTCTTGCCGGCGACGCTGGAGGAAGTCCTATCGCAGTCCGATTTCGTCTCGATGCACGCGCCCGCGACGCCGGAGGCCGAGGGCATGCTGATGGAGAAGCACTTCAAGCTGATGAAGAAGACCGCGATCTTCATCAATACCGGCCGTGGCCCGACCGTGCAGGAAGTCGGGCTGATCAAGGCGCTGGAGGAGAAGTGGATCGCTTACGCCGGTCTCGATGTGCTGGAGACCGAACCGCCAGGCGACAACAACCCGCTGCTGAAGATGGACAACGTCATCCTCTCCGCCCACACGGCCTCCGCCTCCGCTCGGTTTGATCCGGCCAGGAAACGACATGTCGGGCGTGAATTGTCGCTGGTGCTCAACGGCAAATGGCCGATGAGCTGCGTCAACCCCGCGGTGCTGATGAAGTCGGACCTGCGGCGCTGGCAGCCAGTGTCGATGGAGCGTGGCCCGAATAGCTGATCCGGAACGGGGTGCGCTCAGATCAGGAACATGCGCACCCCGCCCACGATCGCCAGCCCCAGGCCGATGACGCCGACCACGATGCTGGAATATGGCGGCAGCAGGCTGAGCACGCCCAGGGACAGGAAGGCAACGGCTATGATCACCGTCGCCGCCGCCAGCAGGAAGCTGGGATTGGCCATCGAAGCGGCATTCTCGCGGGCATAAAATCGCAGGATGAAACACAGGAACGCGAAAACGAACGGTGCGAGAATGAATGTATGGGACATGTGTGACGCGATCCTTCCGCTGACGCCGCCGAGGTTCGGGCGCCGGCCCGGATAAGACACAAGCGGACGGATTTCGTCCATGCGACCTCTTCGCGCCCCGCCGTCCCTGACGCATCATGACAGGCGGAGCGATCCAACCAAGGAGCAGTGCATCATGATACACGTCGTTGCCGTCATCACCGCCAAGCCAGGCCAGCGCGGCAAGATCCTGGAAGCCTTCCACGCCAACATGCCGGCCGTGCACGCCGAGGACGGATGCATCGAATACGGTCCGGCGACCGACGCCGAGGGGGTGGGTCCGTTCCAGACCAAATACGGCGACGACACCTTCGTGGTGATCGAGAAATGGGCGTCGCTGGACCATCTGAAAGCGCATGCGGCATCGCCGCACATGCAGGCCTATGGCGCCAAGACCAAGGACATGATCGCCAGTCGCGTGATCCACGTCCTGTCGCCGGCCTGAGACCGAACAACATCCCGCGCGTGGCACCCGGCCCCAAAGGGGCCGGTCAGGCCCTACTCAGCCGTCTCCGCGGCCTCGATCGGAGAACGCCGCGCCGACAGGCGGTCGATCAGTTCCTCAAGCTGCCGGGCATCGCGGAACTGGATACTGATTTCGCCGCCGCCGGTGCGGTTGATGCTGACGCTGACGCGGCTGCCGACCTGCTCCGTCGCGCGGTTCTCAAGCTCTTTCAGATCCAACCGTTCCGGCTTCACCGCCCGTGCCGCACCGCGCGCGGCGACCGCCTTGGCGACCAGCGTTTCCGTCTGGCGCACCGACATGCCGCGCTTGGTGATCTGTTCCGCCAGGGCGACCGGATCCGGCGCATTCAGCAAGGCGCGGGCGTGGCCCGAGGTCAGCGTGCCGACCCGAAGTTCCCGCTTGATCACGTCCGGCAGGCGCAGCAGGCGGATCGTGTTGCCGATATGGCTGCGCGACTTGCTGACGGCGTGACCCAGCGCTTCCTGCGTCAGGCCGAAATCGTCCAGCAGGCGCTGATAGCCCTCGGCCTCTTCCAGCGGGTTCAGGTCCTGGCGCTGCAGGTTCTCGACCAGGGCGACGACGGCCGCGTCGCTGTCGTCCATGTCACGCAGCAAGGTCGGGATTTCGGTCAGCCCGGCCAGGCCGGCGGCCCGGAACCGCCGTTCGCCGGCGATGATCTGATAGCGGTCCGGTTCGGTCGGATGCCGGCGCACCAGGATCGGCTGCAGCACGCCCTGCACCTTGATCGAATCCGTCAGGCTCTCCAGCTCCTGCGGATCGAAATCCATCCGCGGCTGGAACGGATTGGTGTCGATCTGATCGATCGGAACGTTGGCGACGGTGCTCCGGCGATCCTCGTCCGAATGCCCTGCCGCGTCACCCAGCAGGGCGGCGAGGCCACGGCCTAATCGGGGTGGAGAATTCTTGCTAGCCATCGACACGAACCTGTTCCGGAAGTGACATTTTCTCTTTCGTGGCGATCTCGGCGGCAAGGGCCGTATAGGCCATCGCGCCCGGTGACCGCGCATCATACTGCAAGACGGGGAGCCCGTGGCTCGGCGCTTCGGACACCCTGACGTTGCGTGGGATCACGGTGTCGAACACCCAATCGCCGAAGTGGTCACGTGCATCCTTTTCGACAAGTCCGGACAGGCTGTTGCGCCGGTCGAACATCGTCAGCAGGATCCCCGACAGCCGCAGCTTGGGATTGAACTTGCGCCTGACCGCCTCGATCGTGTGCATCAACCCGCTGATGCCTTCAAGTGCGTAGAATTCGCACTGCAGGGGCACGATGACGCCATCCGCCGCCACCAGCGCATTCAAGGTCAGCAGTTGCAGGCCGGGCGGACAGTCGATCAGCACGACCTCATAACGCCGCAGGTCCGGGAGCCTCTCCAGCGCGCGACGCAGCCGGAACTCCCGCGCGTCCTCGTTCACCAGCTCGATCTCGGCGCCGGCGAGATCGCGATCGGACGCGATGATGGATAGCTTCTCCACCGGCGTCCGCCGCACCGCCATACGGTCGAGCGTGCCGCGGAGCAGCAGCTTGTACGTGCCGGCGAAGCGTTCGGTACGCGGAACGCCCAGGCCGGTGGAGGCATTGCCCTGGGGGTCGATGTCGATCAGCAGCACCGAAAACCCCGACACCGCGAGCGCGGCGGCAAGGTTGATCGCGGTCGTCGTTTTCCCGACACCACCCTTCTGGTTCGCCACCGCAAGGATGAGTCGGTTTCGGCCTCGCTCCACTCCAGCGGAGGGAGCGGTCGCATCCCCGGTTGTCCTAACCATGGATTTTACCGCAGATCGTCAAGAGTCGGGAAGGGTATGCGCAAGCTGCCGGTCCGACCCCGCCGCGCGGGGCTATCCGACGACCACGCCGTTCGCCAGAAGCCCGTCGATTTCCGCCGGCCCATATCCGGCTTCCTCCAGCACCTGACGCGAATGTTCGCCCATCTTGGGGGACTGGAAACGCACGCCCGGTCGGTCCCGGTCCGGCCCGAACTCGATGGGCAGGGCCGGAAGACCGACCTTCTTGCCCTCCGACCCGCCGGTGCGGGAGATGAAGACGTCCAAAAGCCCGCCGGTCGCCAGCAGGTGCGGGTCGGTGAACAGGTCCCCCGGTTGCCCGACCGGCGCCCAGGACACGTTGGCCCGCTCGCAGCGCGCCTCCACCTCTTTCTGCGGGATCGCCTCGATCACCGCCTGCAACGCCGGGATCAGCCATTCCCGCTCTGCCAGGCGCTGGATGTTGGTGGCCAGGCGCGGATCGGCGGCGAGCGCCTGCAGGCTGAACTCCTCGACGAAGCGGCTCCATTGCTGGTCGGAGGTGACGCCGATGAACAACTGCCCCGGGTTCCCTTGTCCGTCGCCGGCGGTCTTGAACACCTCATAGATCGCCCAGGCGCCGCGGCGGGCCGGCATCGGGCGGGCTTCCAGGCCCGTGGCGGCCATGCCGGCCATGTGGGTGCTCATCAGGAACGCGGCACTCTCGAACAAGGCGCTGCCGACCCGCTGGCCCTTGCCGGTGATGTCCCGCTCGCGCAGCGCCGCCTGCACGGCGATGACGCCGAAGACAGCCCCCATGATGTCGATGACCGAGGCGCCCGCGCGCAGCGGCCGGCCGATCGGGCCGGTCATGAACGCCAGGCCGGTCTGGAACTGCACGACCTCGTCCAGCGCCGGCCGATGCTCGTATGGGCCGGCGAGGTAGCCCTTCAGCGCCAGGAAGATCAGGCGGTCGTTCAGCGGCGCGAGCTGCTCCCACCCGCAGCCCAGGCGTTCGATGGTGCCGGGTCCGTAATTCTCCAGCACCACGTCGACGGAGGGGGCCAGGCGGTGGATGATGGCCTGGCCCTCGGGCTTCTTCAGGTCGACGCACAGGCTGCGCTTGTTGCGGCTGAACGCGGCGAAGAAGCCGGCCGCGAACCCACCCAGGCCGCGGGTATGGTCGCCCTTGGGCGCGGGTTCCACCTTGATCACGTCCGCGCCCAGCTCCGCCAGGATCAACCCCGCCGTCGGTCCCATCACCGTGTGACTGAATTCCAGGACTTTCAGGCCAGCCAAGGGGGTGGCGCGTTGCGTGGCGGACATCGGCGTTCAGTCTTCCGGGAAAAAGCGGTTCCTGGGGCGAGGCAGATCCAGATGGTCGCGCAAAGTCGTGCCCTCATATTCCGTCCTGAACAAGCCCCGGCGCTGCAGCTCCGGCACCACGCGGTCGACGAACTCGTCCAATCCCCCCGGCACATACGGGAACATCACGTTGAAACCATCCGCCGCTCGGGTTTCCAGCCATTCCTCCATCTCGTCGGCGATGGATTGCGGCGTGCCGGTGAAGGCGTTGCCGCCATAGCCGCCGGCGATCTGCGCAAGCTGGCGGACGGTCAGGTTTTCCCGCTTCGCCCGGTCGATGATGCGCTGGCGGCCGGATTTGGACTGGTTGGTCTCGGGGATGTCCTCCGGCAGCGGACCGTCGAGGTCGAATTTCGACGCATCCACGCCCAGCGCGATCGACAGGGAGCCGATGCCGCTGTCGGGATGGACGAGGCTGTCCAGCAAGGCACGCTTCTTCCGCGCCTCTTCCACCGTATCGCCGACGACGACCAGGGCGCCGGGCAGGATCTTGACGTGGTCGGGGTTCCGGCCGGCCGCCTGGGCGCGGGCCTTGATGTCGGCGTAATAGGCGCGCGCGGCCTCGATCGGGCCGCCGGCGGCGAACACCATCTCGGCGATCTCGGCCGCCACCTGGCGTCCGGCATCCGATGCACCGGCCTGCACGATGACCGGCCAGCCCTGGATCGGGCGGGCGACGTTCAACGGGCCGCGGACGCGGAAATGCTCGCCCTTGTGGTCGAGGACGTGCATGCGGGCCGGATCGAAATAGACGTTGTTCTCGACGTCGCGGATGAAGGCGTCGTCGGCCCAGGAGTCCCACAGGCCGGTGACGACGTCGTAGAACTCCCGCCCGCGCTCATAGCGCTCGCCGTGCTCCATATGCTCGTCCAGGCCGAAATTCAGCGCCGCGTCGGGGTTGGAGGTGGTCACGAGGTTCCAGCCAGACCGGCCGTTGGAGATGTGGTCGAGCGAGGCGAACTTGCGGGCGACGTGGTACGGGTCGTTGAACGTGGTGGAGGCGGTGGCGATCAGCCCCAGCCGTTCGGTGACGGCCGCCAGCGCCGGCAGCAGCGTCAGCGGGTCGAAGGAGGTGGTGGTGGCGCTGCGCATCAGCGCGTTCATCGGCATGTTCAGCAGCGCCAGGTGGTCGGCCATGAAGAAGGCGTCGAACTTCCCGGCTTCGAGTTTCTGCGCCAGGCGGGCGATCTGCTTGAAATTGAAGTTGGCGTCGGGGACGGACCCCGGATAGCGCCACCACGCCGTGTGGATACTGACGGGCCGCATGAAAGCGCCGAGGTGGAGCTGGCGTCGATCGGGCATCGGGGATCTCCCGCTGATTGTGTTGACGGGAATGTAGTGCGGTCCGGAAGATGCGGAAGATCAGGACACCACGCCGGAGAGGATCGTCACCGCGCCCCGTCGTGCTATTCGGCCCCTGCCGCGTGCAGCCCCATCGCGCTGCGCATGAAGAACCGCTTCAGCGCCGGCGTCCGGTGCACCGCCGCGATCCCCAGGTCCCGCGCCAGTCGCACCGCCGGCCGGTCCGAGCTGAACAGCCGGTCCAGCGCATCCGTGGCCGCCAGCATCGTCAGGTTGTCGCCTCGCCGCGCCCGCTGGTAGCGCGCCAGCAACGCGGGGGCGCCCAGGTCCTCGCCGGCCTCGTGCGCCTCGATCAGCAATCCGGCCAGCGCCGTCGCGTCGCGGAACCCCAGGTTGAGCCCCTGGCCCGCGATCGGATGGATGCCATGCGCCGCGTCCCCCGCCAGCGCCAGGCGCGTATCGGTATAGCGCTGCACCAGCATGGCCGAGAGCGGATAGCTCCAGCGCCGGCCGATCGGCCGCACCGTGCCGAGGTAATCCCCTATCCGCCGCCGGATCTCGGTCGCGAACCGCGCATCGTCCAGCCGCAGAATCGTTTCGGCGACCTTGGTGCGCTCCGTCCAGACCACCGCCGAGACATGCGGCGCGCCGCCGGGGATGGCATCGGGACTGGCGGGCATCGGCAGCACGGCGAACGGGCCGCCGGGCAGGAAATGCTCCAGCGCCACGCCGTTATGCGGCAATTCGTGGCTGATGGCGCAGACCATGCCGGTCTGGCCATACGGAATCCGCGCCACGCCGATGCCGGCGGACTGGCGCAGCGACGACTGGCGGCCTTCGGCACCGATGACCAACTGGCAGCGCAGGACCGGGCCGCCGTCGATCCGGATTTCAGCCGCGTCGTCGGAGCGGACGACCTCGGTGGAGACGGGGGCGAAGACATGCAGGTCCGGCAGCGCGTGCAGATGCGCGTTCAGCGCGCGGCGGAGCGACCGAGCCTCGACCATCCAGCCGAACGGGGTGTCGCCGGCCTCGGTGTGGTCGAAATGCAGGAACAGCCGTGACGCCCGGCGGCCCACGCGCCCGTCGCTGACGCGGATATCCAGGATCGGGCAGGTCGGGTCGGGCAGCTTGTCCCAGACCCCCGCCTGGTCCAGCAGCGGCCGCATCGCCGCGCTGATCGCATAGGCACGGCCGTCATAAGCCGGATGCTCCATCGGCGGCAGCGGCGCGCGGTCGATGACGGCGACCCGCAAGCCCGCGGTGGCCAGCCGGCAGGCCAGCGCGCCTCCGACCGGGCCCGCGCCCATGATCGCGACGTCGACGGCGATCGTCGGGGCGTTCGTCATTACTTGCGTCCGGCAAATGCCAGGATCGCCCCGGCCCCCATCAGGAAACCGCCCGAGATCCGGTTCCTCACGCGCCCGGAACGGCCCAAGATGCCCCGCGCCCGGTCCGCCAGCATGACCCAGCCGCCATCGACGACCACCGCCAGCGTCACGAAGGTCACCGACAGCATCATGACCTGGAACCCGATATGGCCGTTGGCGACGATGAATTGCGGGAAGAAGACGGCATAGAAGAACAGCGTCTTGGGATTGGTGAGCGACACGAACAGCGCGCGCAGATAGATCGACCGCGCCGGCGCCGGCCGCGCCCGCGCGGTCGAAAGGTCGACGGCAGGGGCGCGCCACTGCCGGATGCCCAGGTAAAAGAGATACGCCACGCCGACCCAGCGCAGCCACTCGAACCAGACGCCCATTTCGCCCAGCAGCGCCGTCATCCCGAGGCCCGTGAGGCAGAGCTGCACCGCCATCGCCGACGTCGTGCCGGCAATGGTCAGGAAACCGTAACGAGGGCCATAGGCCACGCTGTTCGCGATGATCAGCGCGACATTCGGGCCCGGCGTCAGCATCAGCAACGTCACGGCCAGGACAAAAGTGAGGAACAGGGCTGGGTCCATCATGACGTGACATTGCCATGGCGTCCCATCCCCCCGCAACCGCGCTAGGAGCAATGGAGAGCGGACGATAGGGGGCATCATCACGGGGGCATTGCGACGTTGCGGGGCGAAGGGTTATGTGGTGGCTCGCGAGATTCCTTCGACCGTTCCCTCAACGCCGCCAGAAGGGCGCCAAAGCACCGGACGCACCGATGGACTTCGAACAGACCCAGCTCGCCCGGATGATCGAGGCGGCCGAACGCGTCGCGATCTTCACAGGCGCCGGGATCAGCACCGAATCCGGCATCCCCGATTTCCGCGGCCCTGGCGGCACATGGACCAGGCAGCGGCCGATCGATTTCTCGGACTTCCTGCGCTCCGACGCCGCCCGGCGGGAAACCTGGCGGCGCCGGTTCGAGATGGAGGAAACCCTGCGTCGCGCCGCGCCCAACCGGGGCCACCGCGCGGTCGCCGAACTGGTGCGCAGCGGCAAGTGCCCCGCCGTCATCACGCAGAACATAGACGGCCTGCACCAGGACTCGGGCATCCCCGACGACAAGGTGATCGAGCTGCACGGCAACACCACCTACGCCACCTGCCTGGAGTGCGGCTCCCGCTACGAGATCGAGGCGCTGCGCGTCGATTTCGAGACCGATAAGATCGTCCCCCATTGCGCCTGCGGCGGCTGGGTCAAGACCGCGACCGTCTCCTTTGGCCAGGCAATGCCGGTGGAGGCGATGCGCCGCGCGGAGCGGGAGACCCTGCTGGCCGACCTGTTCATCGCCATCGGCTCCTCGCTGGTGGTCTATCCCGCGGCCGGATTCCCGGAACTGGCGAAACGCAACGGCGCGGCGCTGGTGATCCTGAACATGCAGGAAACCGGGCTCGACAGTGTCGCGGACCTGGTTATCCGCCAACCGATCGGGGAAATGCTGGGGGACGTCGTCGGCGTCGAATAGCCTCCTGTTGCTCGACGCGCCGGCACCCGCCAAACATACCGGAATGGTTTCGCACGAACGCCTCGACTGCCTGAAATGCCCCGCCCTCTGCTGCCGCATGGCCGGCTATGTGCGCGTCAGCCGCGACGACATCCGCCGCCTCGCCAAGCACCTGAAGATCACCGTGCCGGAATTCGAACGGCGGCACATCAAGGAGATCACCCGCAAGGGCGAGAAGCGCATCAAGGAAGGCTACAAGACCTGCCAGTTCCTCGATGAAAACCACATGTGCTCGGTCTACGAAGCGCGGCCGCATGACTGCCGGGGCTATGTCTGCTGGAACCAGCCGGATGAGACCGTCTACGGCTACGCCGTCTTCCTGCAGACCGGCATCGCCAGGCTGCGCGACCAGGAAGGCTAGCGGATACCCGCCGAAAAGCAGAAAACCCCAGGCAAAACCTGGGGTTTTCACATTGTTGTGACCGTTTTTGCCGGCCGGTGTTTCAGGCCGACGGTTTGGCGCCGGCGATCCAGGTCATGGCAAATGAGGCCACCGAACAATGAGACACAGGATCACCTCCTTTCAGTTGTTGACGACTCGCGGCAGTCTGCGCCCCATCGGGGCGCTTGGCAAAGGAATTCGATAGCCACCCCCGCCGCCGAGGGAGTGTCATGCCGAAGATCGAGATCGCGGCCGTACCGAAGATCCGGGGGACCGGATACCCGCCGCAATTCAACGCACCCTGCGCCGACCGCATCCGCCAGCGGCTGGGAAACGCCGGCGGGTTGGCCGATTTCGGGGTCAACCTCATGCACCTGCCTCCGGGCAACTGGTCGAGCCAGCGGCATTGGCATTCCCACGAGGATGAATTCGTCTTCGTGCTGGAAGGCGAGCTGACATTGGTCGAGGACGGCGGGGAGACGGTGCTGCGCGCCGGCGACTGCGCCGCCTTTCCCAAAGGCTCCGGCAACGGCCACCATATGATCAACCGGTCGGCCGCGCCGGCGGTCTATCTGGAGGTAGGCTCACGCTCCCCCGAAGATCTGACCACCTGCTCCGACATCGACATGATGAGCGCGGCGGCCGATGGCCGGTTCGTGCACAAGGACGGCACGCCCTACGAGCCCGAGGCGCCCCTTCCCTGACCGGCTGGCCTCGGCCATCCTGCGGCGACAAGCAGGGAGGCGACGATGACCCGAGGCATCCACCGTTATCCGCCGATGGAACGCGTGATCTACGGCATCCCGCTCGCCGAGGCGCTGGCCGAGGAGATCGCCCGCCTCGACGCCAAGGCGGTCTATGTCATGGCCAGCGGCACGCTGAACCGGACGACGGACGTGGTCCAGTCCGTCCGCGACGTGCTGGGCAACCGGATGGCCGGGCTGTGCGACAAGATCGCCTCCCACACGCCGCGGATCGACGTGGTCAAGGCGGCGAACGAGGCGCGGGCGGCGAAGGCGGACCTGGTCCTGACGGTCGGCGGCGGGTCGGTCACCGACGCCGCCAAGATGGTGGGAATCTGCCTGGGCAACGACATCAGCGAACCCGAACAGCTCGACACGCTGAAAGCCGTCATCACCCCCGAGGGCAAGACGCGCCGCCCGCCGACCAAGGCGCCGACCGTCCGCTCCGTCGACGTGCCGACGACGCTGTCGGCCGGCGAGTTCACCGCGATGGCCGGCTGCACCGACACGGTGCGCAACATCAAGGAATCCTATGCGCATCCGCTGATGATGCCGCAGACGGTGATCCTCGACCCGGCCGTCGCCGTCCACACGCCGGAATGGCTGTTCCTGTCGACCGGCATCCGCGCGGTGGACCACGCGGTGGAGGATCTCTGTTCGATCAACCCGACCCCGTTCTCGGACGGGATGTCGCTGCAGGCGTTGCGGCTTCTGTCTTCCGGCCTGCCGGCGGTGAAGAACGACCCCGCCGACCTGGATGCGCGGCTGAACTGCCAGTTGGGTGCCTGGATGTCGATCATGGGGTCGCAGAACGGCGTCACCAAGGGCGCCAGCCACGGCATCGGCCATGTGCTGGGCGGCACCGCCCATGTGCCGCATGGCTATACGTCCTGCGTGATGCTCCCGCACGTGCTGCGGTTCAACGAACCGGTGAACGCCGAACGGCAGAGATGGGTGGCGGAGGCGCTGGGGAAGCCGGACGGGTCGGCGGCGGACGCCGTGGCGGCGCTGATCGCGGGCCTGGGGCTGCCGGGTACGCTGCGCGACGTGGGGGTCAAGCCGGACCAGTTGGACGAGATCGCGGTCAACTCGATGCATGACCGCTGGGTGCATACCAACCCGCGCAAGATCGAAGGGCCGGCGACGGTTCGCATGCTGCTCGACGCAGCCTGGTAAGGGTCAGGGCAGCAGCTTGCGCAGCGGATCGGGCACGGCGTGGCCGGCGACGGCGACGGAGCGGCCGGGATGCGCCCCCTCATCCAGTTCGAACGTATAGACGAAGCCGTCGGGCGTATGGACAGGCGGTTCCTGCCGTTTCGCGAGGAAGGTCTCCAGCGCGCTCTGCGTCAAGGCATCCAGGTCCTGGAGCGGCACCGTCCGGGTCTTGGGCGTTCGGGCCATCAGCCCGCCGTAGCGTCTGATCGTCAACGGCATCGGCGTACCTCCTGCTGGGATTGCCGGTAAATGGAGGTTCGGGACGAGAATTTAAATGCATCAAGCCAGCGTCGTCGCCTGCACCCCGACATCCGCCCAGGCCTGGCGGACCACGTCGCGGGTCGCGGTGGAGAAGAAGTCGCGCGCAACCGAGATCGTTTCATTGGCGCATTTCACGAAATCCACGTCGCCTTGCAGCCGCTGGGTCAGCGTCACGTACCAGATCTTCGCCGCCTCTTCCCAGGACGGCTTGCCCAGCCGGGTCGCCGCCAGGAAAAAAGCATGGTTCGGGATGCCGGAGTTGGTGTGAACCCCGCCATAGTCATGCATGAAATCATTCGGGAGCTGGTGGTAGTCTTTCATGTGCGCCGGCTGCGTATCCGCCGGATTTGCCGTCCCCGGCGCCTTCAGCGACCGCAAGGCGCCGCCCGCCAGCAACAGCCCTTCGCCGACCAGCCAGTTCGCCGCCGTGGGGTCCGCCTGCTTCTCATGCCATTGCCGGATGACGACACCCAGCACGTCGGAGAAATGCTCGTTCAGCGCGCCCGCCTGGCCCTCATACGGCAGGCCGGCGGAATTCTGCGTCACGCCATGCGTCAATTCATGCGCCACGACATCCAGGCATCGGGTGGTGCGGCCCAGCAGGTCCCCGCCATCGCCGTAGACCATCTGCTGCCCGTTCCACAGCGCGTTGTCGTAGCCTTCGCCGTTCTCCGAGTAATGAACCGACGACACGATGGTCATGCCTCGCCCGTCGACGGAATTGCGGTTCATGACCGTGTTGTAGAAGTCCCAGGTGACGCCCGCGAAGTCATAGGCTTCCTGCGCCGCGGCATCGGTGCATTCGGGGGCGCCTTCCTGCATCAGCAGTTGCGCGCTCAGATCGGTGCTGATCTGGCAATCGAACACCCGGCGCTTCTTGACCGGGGCGGCGGCTGTGGGGGCCGCCGCGACGTTCAGGGTGGACGACAGGCTGGACCGCACGGCCTGGACGCGGCGCAGCGACGCCAGCACCGCCAGCGCCCGCCGCCGCTGGTGTTCGTCCCCGATCTCCATCAGCTTGTACAGCAGCGACGGCGGCATGATCGCACAGATCGGACAGCCGGTTTGGGACATGCCTCTCTCCCCCAAGGCAGTATCCCGCCAGTCTACCAGGGGCCTTCCCGAAGCGGAACGTTATCATGGGAGTTCGCTCTCGACCCCGCCGGATTTTGGGGGTTACATGGGCGGATGAACCCGGCGAAGGACGCAGCATGACCTATCTGGCCCCCAACTCCATCCAGGCCCGCGACATCGCGACGATCGTCCACCCGCAGACCAACCTGGCCAAGCATATCGAGCAGGGGCCGCTGGTCATCGAGGGCGGCCAAGGCTGCTACGTGACCGACGATAACGGCAAGGAATACCTGGATACCGCCGCCGGCCTGTGGTGCGCCTCGCTGGGCTATGCCTCCGAACGGCTGGCGAAGGTGGCTTACGAGCAGATGCGGAAACTCGGATACTACCACCTGTACCGCGGCACCACGCTGGAACCGGGGGTCGACCTGGCCGAGAAACTGCTGTCGATCGCACCCGTCCCGATGTCGAAAGTGCTGTTTCAGTGCTCGGGATCGGAAGCGAACGATACGGCACTGAAATTGGTCTGGTATTACCATCATGCCATCGGCAAGCCGGAGAAGCGCAAGATCATCGGCCGGAAGATGGGCTATCACGGCAGCACCACGGCCTCCATCAGCGCGTCGGGCAAGGCCGACATGCATGCCGATTTCGGCCTGCCCATCCCCGGCTTCCTGCATACCGAATATCCGCACTACTACCGTCACCACACCGACGGCGAGTCGGAGGAGCAGTTCGCGACGCGCCTTGCCGACGCGCTGGAACAGTTGATCCTGCGCGAAGGCCCCGAGACCTGCGCCGCCTTCATCGCCGAACCCGTCATGGGCGCCGGCGGCGGCCTGACCCCGCCGCGCACGTATTGGGAGAAGATGCAGGCAGTCGTGCGCAAATACGACATGCTGTTCATCGCCGACGAGGTCATCTGCGGGTTCGGTCGGACGGGAAACATGTGGGGCTGCCAGACCTATGACCTGCAACCCGACATGATCTCCTGCGCCAAGGCGCTGTCGGCGGGGATGCAGCCGATCTCGGCGCTGATGGTCAACCAGCGCCTGTTCGACGCCATGCTGGACGAATCGCGCAAGCTGGGGAACTTCGCCCATGGCTTCACCTATGCCGGCCATCCGGTGACGACAGCCGTTGCGATGGAAACCTTACGTATCTACGAAGAGACCGACATCATCGGCCACATTCGGACCGTCGGCCCGTATATGCAAAAGCAGCTCGGCAGCCTCCTCGAACATCCGCTGGTGGGTGACGTCCGCGGCGTCGGACTGCTGACCGGCATCGAGCTGGTCGCCGACAAGGCAACACGGAAATCCTTCGATCCAGCCATCGGACTTGGCGCAAAGGTCGACAAGCACGCCCGTGAGCATGGGCTGATTACACGCTTCGTCGGCGACCGCATCGCGTTCTCCCCGCCGCTGATCATTACGGAGGCGGAGATCGATGCCGCAGTCAGCCGCATCCGCGCGGCGCTGGATGACGCGTATGCCGAGGTGCGGGGGTAACGCCTGCTTGTCATGACCGGCCTTGTGCCGGTCATGACAGAGGTCAACGCACGAACACCTGCCGCGTCGCGTACGAAATCCAGACCTCCCGGCCCGCCAGCCAGTCCATCCCCAACAACAGGTCGACGATCGGGACCAGGTGGACCGGCGCGACCCAGATCTCGGGCTGCGCATCGACCTTCCCCGCGACGGACAGCGCGCCGAACCGGTGCCGCCGCATCACCACGGACCTCGGCCCCACCCCGCTGACCACGTCGCTCGGATCGTCCGCCACGGTGGCGACCGTCAGCCCCATGCGGAACATGCCCGGTGCGGCCAGAAGGCTCGACGATGCGCCGGTGTCCAGCAGGGCGCGCAACGGCCGCCCGTCCAACACCACCGGCAGGATCACCGCGCCGCCCATCGCCAGCGTCGCCGGCATCGCCGCGTAGGGCCCATGCCAGGGCAGGAACCGGCCAGCACAGTCATGCACGGTCTCCAACCCCAACGTCCGGTGGACCGTGTCCAGGTCCAGGTCGAACACCGACAGGAAATCCCGCCCCAGCAGCCCGTCCGCGACAGTCAGCGGGACCCCGCGCAATGTCGGCGTCACCACCAGGCTGGTGTCGTGGTTGAGCGTGTTCCGTACCAGCGCGACGCCGCCCAGCGACAGCGACCGAGGCAGTGCATTCGGCCGGCTGTTCACGCCGCCGACCCCGCCCATGGTCGTCCCCACCCATTTGTCCCGAGGCAGCCCCAGCCGCGCCGCCGCCGCTTCGGACACGACGGTGCGCTCCGCCCCGGTATCAAGGATGAACCGGGCCGGCTGTCCATCCACCATCACCGTCACCAGCGGCGTGCGCCCGGCCAGCGTGACCGGCACCGACGCCAGCAACTCGACATGGCAGGCCGCGGCGAATGCCGGCACCGAAAAACCCAGAAAGATCCCGAGACCGCGAAGAACGACGCGCCGCACCATCCTGCCCTCATCATTTCGGTCCACGCGCGATTGTCGAAACCGCACCGGCCGTCTAACCATCACATCATGTCCGAAACGCGCCCCCCGGAAACCCGACCCGACCCGTCCGTCTTCGACCTGTTCCTTGGCTTTTTCATCGTTGGCGTCTGCGGCTTCGGCGGCGTGCTCCCCTGGGCCCGGCGGATGATCGTCGAGCAGCGAAAATGGCTCACCCCGACGGAGTTCACCGAGATGCTGGGACTGTGCCAGTTTCTGCCGGGCGGCAACATCATGAACGTCACCATCGCCCTCGGCTCGCGGTTCCGCGGCATACCGGGCGCGATCGCCGCGATCGTCGGGCTGATGGCCGCGCCGGTGGCGATCGTCATCTGCCTGGGCGCGGTCTACGACCAATACGCGGGCTTTCCGCCGGTCCGCCGAGCGTTCGTGGCATTGGCGGCGGCGGCGGCAGGGTTCCTGTTGGCGATGTCATGGAAGATCGTTGCGCCGCTGCGGGCCAATCCCTGGGCGGTGGGGATCGCGGTCTGCACGTTCGTCGCCATCGCCGTGGTGCGGCTGCCAATGGTCATGGCCATGCCGGTCTTGGCGATCGGCTCGACGCTGATCCTGTGGCGGGTCCGCGCATGACGGGCTTTCTGCTGATCGACCTGGCCATCGTCTTCGGGCAGTTGTCGCTGCTCGCGTTCGGCGGCGCCAATTCCGTCATCCCCGAGATGCAGCGCCAGGTGGTCGACGTGCATCACTGGATGACGCCGCACGATTTCGCGGCGCTGTATGCGCTGGCGCAGGCGGCGCCGGGTCCGAACATGATGGTGGTCAGCCTGGTCGGCTGGCGGGTCGGCGGCGTGGCCGGTGCGCTGGTGACGACGACCGCGGTGCTGCTGCCGTCGTCGATCCTGACGCTGGGGGTGGCGGGAGTCTGGTACCGCTTCAAGGACGCCGACTGGCGCAAGGCGATCCAGGCCGGACTGCAGCCCGTCACCGCCGGGCTGATCATGGCGAGCGCGGCACTGCTGATCGTCAGCACGACCGTGGATTGGCAGGCGGGCCTGGTCACCCTGATCGCCGCCGGGCTGTTCCTGCGGAGCAAGCTGCACCCACTGCTGATCCTGGCCGTGGCCGCCGCGGCCGGCGCCGTCGGGCTGGTCGGTTGACCCCTCCCGTCAGCGTCCCACCGTCCGCCGGTAAAGGTGCCAGGTCGCGTGGCCGAACACCGGCAGCACGACGATCAACCCCAGCAGCAGCGGCAGGCTCGCCAGCGCCAGCCCGCCCGCCAGGATCGCGCCCCACGCCATCATCACCACCGGATTCCGCCGCACTGCGCGGACCGAGGTCCGGATCGCGGTCTCCAGCGTCACCGGCTGATCCAGCAGCAGCGGGAACGACACGACGCTGATGCAGAACGCGACCAGGGCGATCAGGAAGCCGACGCCGATCCCGATCGCCGCCATCGCCCAGCCCGCCGAGGTCAACAGGATGTCGTGCCCGAAGGCGCCGATCGACACGGGCGGCTTCGGTCCCAGCGTCTCCATGTAGACCAGTTGCGACAGCACCAGCCAGAACACGAACATCCCCGCCAGCACGAGGCCCAGCAGGAGGATCGCCCCGAACGAGGGGGATTGCAGCACGTCGAACGCGTTGCCCCAGCCGGTCGGCAACCCGCGTTCGCGGCGGCGGCTCATTTCATTCAGGCCGACGCCGAACAGGGGGCCGAGGAGCGCGAAGCCGGACGCGAGGGGGAACACCAGCGGCAGCATGTCGTGACCCAGAGCGGCACGGGCCATAAGCAGCCCGGCGATCGGATAGATCAGGCACAGCAGGACGACATCCGAGCGCGCGGCCTGGAAATCCTGCCAACCCAGCCGCAGGGAATCGCCGATATCGTGCAGGGAAATCCGTCGCACCGCGGGCGGTGCGGCCTCGGTCCATGCGGTGTCCGCGGTGCGCGCCTGGAAGGTCCGGCCCAGGACATCGAGGCTCCAGCCTGGAGGCGTCTTGATCATCGTGCATCCTCCCGAATCGTTGTTCGCGAGGATATCCCTTCGTCACGCGCGGATTAGCCGAGGTCGCCGCCTGACGAGCAGGATCGCCGTCGCGTGACCCGAGGATGCGCCCGCGAGGGAACAAATGAAATCACGATCGCGCGATGCATCCCCTCGCGGGACGCGGACGGCCGGGACGAGCCCGGCCATGCCGGGAAGGGCCGCCGCGTCCGGCTGTCGCTATGCCGCCTTGCGGCGGAAGGCGTCCAGGCTGCCGGCGTGGATCAGTTCGCTGGGCAGCTGGTGACCGACGATCTCCTCGGCCAGGCGGCCGACTTCGATCAGGTTGTCGAGGTCGACGCCGGTCTCGATGCCCATTTCCTCGCAGAGCAGCACCAGCTCTTCGGTGCAGATATTGCCCGCTGCCTTGGGCTGGCCGGCGAAGGGGCAGCCGCCCAGGCCGCCGACGGTCGAGTCGAACTGGGCGATGCCCAGCTTGATCGCCGAATGCGCGTTGGCCACCGCCATGCCGCGCGTGTCGTGCAGGTGCAGCGCGATCGGCATGTCGGGCCATTTCTCCCGCACCGCGCCGATCGTCCGCTCGATCCGCGGCGGGATCGCCCAGCCCATCGTGTCGGCCAGCGAGAAGATCTCGATCTTCGCACCGGTTTCCTCGGCGATCGCCATGCCGTCACGCAACGTGCGCACCACGTCGGCGGGGGTGATGTCGCCCTGGTAGTTGCAACCGAAAGCAGCCATCACGCCGATGCGGTTCACCGGGACGCCCTTGGAGAGTTGGAACGCGGAGTGCTTCTTCATCGCCTCCACATTCTCCTGGTGGGTGCGATGCAGGTTCTTCTGGGTGAAGCCCTCGGACGCGGTCAGGGAGATCGCGCCGGTGACCGTCAGCTTGCCCCGGAACGCCAGTGCGCGGTCGAGGCCGTTGCCGTTGAAGAACAGGCCCGTGTAGGTGACGCCTGCCCGCGGCTTGAAACCCTCGATCACCGCCTCGGCGTCGGCCCAGCCGGGGACCAGACGGGTGTTGACGAAGCTGCAGGCCTGGATGTGGTGCAGGCCGGTGTCGGACAGCGCCTCGATCAGCTTGATCTTGTTGGCGGTCGGAATCGGGCCCGGCTCGATCTGGAAGCCTTCGCGCGGGCCTTCCTCATGGATTTCAACGAACTTGGGCAGGTCGGACATGGCACGTTCCTCAACACAGGGGTCCCGGAAGCGGGATTTCAATCGGCGTGGCGGGCAGTTTTAGTCCCCGGCGCGGCGCTGGCAAGCTGGCAGGCGGGTACTCGGGGATCTATCGGCCGGGGAGGTATTCCGCCTCCGCTCCGCCGAACCAGGGCGGCATGGCGATCGCCGCCGGCGCCCCTGGCCCCTGGCCCCTGCCCCTGCCCCTGGGCAGGGAACCGGAATGCCGCACCGGCCGGGATGGTCGGACACGGGCCGGCCCGCTGCCGAAGTGGCGGCGGTGGGCCGGGGTGCGACCCCCGCCACGGGACGCGAATGCAGTAGAATGGAGGATCGACCAAAA
>NZ_DASZTJ010000274.1:0-24787 GCF_035548235.1 Rhodopila sp. | reverse complement strand
CCCCCGGCCCGGGCCAACAACGCACCGCCCGCCGGAAGACCACAACGCATCGCGGCCCCACGGTCCGCAAAGCAACGAAGGGGAAACGACCATGGGAAGGCTCGACGGCAAGATCGCAGCGGTGACGGGCGGGGCATCGGGGATCGGCGAGGCCACGGTCAGGCGCTTCGTCGCCGAAGGCGCCAGCGTGGCATTCTGCGACCGGGACGGCGAGCGCGGCCAGCGCGTGGAGGCCGAACTGAAGGCCGCCGGCGCCAAGGTCGCCTTCACCCAGGCGGACGTGGGCACTGAAGCCGCATGCCTCGGCTTCGTCAACGGCGCCGCGCAGGCCTTCGGGCGCCTCGACATCCTCGTCAACAACGCCGGCATCCGCAAATACGAGAAAGTCGACGAGGCAAGCGCCGCAAGCTGGAACGAGATCCTCGACGTCAACCTCAAAAGCTACGCCTTCTGCGCCAAGGCGGCGGTCCCGCTGATGCGCCGCAACAAAGGGGGAGCGATCGTCAACCTCGCCTCCGTCCGGTCCGTCGTCGCCGGCGGCGGCAACCTGCTGTACGACACCACCAAGGCTGCGATCGCGGGCTTCACGCGGGGGCTGGCCGCCGACCACTCGGCCGAGGGCATCCGCGTGAACGCCGTCGGTCCCGGCCCGATCTTCACCCCGTTCCACGCCCGCCGCATCGCCGCGGCCGGCGAAACGGTCGAGCAGTACAACGCCAAGGCCGCGCAAGGCACGATGATGAAGCGCCCGGGCCGAGCGGAGGAGGTCGCGGCGGCGATCCTGTTCCTGGCGTCCGACGACGCCTCCTACGTCACCGGCGCCCTGCTTTTCGTCGACGGCGGCATGACCGCCCTCTAGGCCCCGCCACCCCGTGCTCGGTCCCTCTTGTCATCAAAAGGCAACATATTCCGGAGGTGACAGGCCGTCGGGGCCGGGTTAAGGGACGCCAAACCCACGCAGCATTCGGTAGACCCATGCGCGCCAACGCAATTCCCTCGATGGCCGCCGGATGGCGCCTGCCGAACCTCTGGGACGCCGTCGCGTTCGTCTGCGTCATCGGCGTCCTGGTCGGTTTTGGCCACGTCGCCGAAGGCACGCTGGTGCCGATCAACGCCCCCGGCGCGACCCAGATCAGCCTCGATCCCATCCACCTGCCGGAATACGCGGTCCGCACCACGCTGCGGATGTTCGCGGCCCTGGCGGCGTCGCTGCTGTTCACCTTCACCTACGGCACCGCGGCGGCGAAAAGCCGGCGGGCGGCGCTGGTGCTGGTGCCGGTGCTGGACGTGCTGCAATCGGTGCCGATCCTGGGGTTCCTGACCTTCACCGTCGTCTTCTTCATGGGCCTGTTCCCTGGCCAGGTGATGGGGCTGGAACTGGCGGCGATCTTCGCGATCTTCACCAGCCAGGCCTGGAACATGGCCTTCAGCATCTACCAGTCGCTGCAGACGGTGCCCAACGACCTGAAGGAGTGCGCCACCAGCTTCCACCTGACCGGCTGGCAGAAATTCTGGCGGCTGGAGGTGCCCTTCGCCATGCCCGGCCTGGTGTGGAACACCATGATGTCGATGTCCGGCGGCTGGTTCTTCGTCGTGGCGTCCGAGGCGGTGACCGTCGGCGACCATAGCTGGAAGCTGCCCGGCATCGGCTCCTATGTGGCCGAGGCGCTGGACAAGCGCGACATCGCCGCCGTCGTCTACGCGATCGTCACCATGCTGCTGGTGATCCTGGCCTACGACCAGTTGCTGTTCCGCCCGCTGGTCGCCTGGTCCGCCAAGTTCCGGTTCGAGACGACCGCCGGCGCGACCGCGAGCGACCCGTGGATGCTGCGGCTGGTGCGCCGCACCCGGCTGCTGAAGGTGGTCGGCACCGCGATCGGCGATGCCGCGGTCTGGGTCGGCGGGCTGCGCCTGTCCCTGGGCGGCGCCCCGGCGCAGCGCCGCCGCCCGCCGTCGCGCACCGTCGACGTGATCTATGGCGCCGTGCTGGCCGTGATCGTCGCCTGGGCGCTGTGGAAGGTCATCGTCTTCGCCTCCGCGGCCCTGGCCTGGTCGGACGTGCGGACGGCGCTGGTGCTGGGCGTCTTCACCCTGGTCCGCGTCACCGTGCTGATGGTCATCGCCAGCCTGGTCTGGGTGCCGATCGGCGTCTGGCTGGGCCTGCGCCCGGTCTGGGCCCGCCGCGCGCAGCCGATCGCCCAGTTCCTGGCGGCGTTCCCGGCGAACCTGCTGTTCCCGCCCTTCGTGCTGTTCATCGTCTATTTCCACCTCGACCCCGATATCTGGCTGACGCCGCTGATGGTGCTGGGCACCCAGTGGTACATCCTGTTCAACGTCGTCGCCGGCGCCGCCGCGTTCCCGGGCGACCTGCGGGAGGCGGCGAGCAACTTCCGCATCGGCGGCCTGCTGTGGTGGCGCAAGGTCATCGTGCCGGGGATCCTGCCCTATTACATCACCGGCGCGATCACCGCCTCGGGCGGGTCGTGGAACGCGGCCATCGTCTCCGAGGTCGCGTCCTGGGGGAACACGCACCTGCACGCGCACGGGCTGGGCGCCTATATCGCCGATGCGACCGACAAGGGCGACATGGCCCGCGTCGTGCTGGGCGTGGTGGTGATGTCGGCCTTCGTCGTCCTGTTCAACCGGCTGCTCTGGCGCCCGCTCTACGGCTACGCGCAGCGCCGCTTCACGCTCTGAGGATCGGATCATGGACACCGCGGTTTCCACCCAGCCCGTGCTGATCGACGTCCAGTCCTGCCGGCAGGCGTACCACAAGGACGCCAATGCCGACCTCGTGGTGCTGGACGGCGTCAACCTGACCCTGCACGAAAAAGAGATCGTCGCGCTGCTGGGCCGTTCCGGCTCCGGCAAGTCGACGCTGCTGCGGATCGTTTCGGGGCTTCTGAAACCAACCGCGGGGTCGGTGACCTGGCGCGGCGTGCCGGTGGACGGCCCCACCGAAGGCGTGGCGATGGTGTTCCAGTCCTTCGCGCTGTTCCCCTGGCTGACGGTGCAGGAAAACGTCGAGCTGGGGCTGGAGGCGCGCGGCGTGGCGAAGGCCAAGCGCGAGGCGCTGGCCGAGGCGGCGATCGACATGATCGGCCTGGGCGGGTTCGAGAACGCCTATCCCAAGGAACTGTCCGGCGGCATGCGCCAGCGCGTCGGCCTGGCGCGCGCGCTGGTCGTGCATCCCGACCTGCTGCTGATGGACGAGCCGTTCAGCGCGCTGGACGTGCTGACGGCGGAAACGCTGCGCACCGACCTGATCGACCTGTGGGTCGAGGGGAAGTTGCCGGTGAAATCGGTGCTGATGGTGACGCACAACATCGAGGAGGCGGTGCTGATGTGCGACCGCATCCTGGTGTTCTCGTCCAACCCCGGCCGCGTCGCCAGCGAGCTGACGGTGCCGTTCCCGCATCCGCGCAACCGCCTGGACCCGGCGTTCCGCCAGATGGTCGACGACATCTATGCGCTGATGACCCGCCGCGCCGCGCCGGAACCCAAAAGCCCGGCCGCGCCGCCGCCGTCGCCGCTGGCGATGCCATTGCCGCGGGTGGGGACCAACATCATGGCCGGCCTGATGGAGACGCTGGCCGGCGAGCCCTATAACGGCCGCGCCGACCTGCCCGCCCTGGCCGCCTCGCTGCAGTACGAGGTCGACGACCTGCTGCCGCTGGGCGAGATGCTGCAACTGCTGCATTTCGGCGTGCTGGAGGAAGGCGACATCTCGCTGACCGACCAGGGCCGCCGGTTCGTCGAGGCCGACGTGGACGAGCGCAAGCGGATCTTCGCCGAGGCGCTGCGGCACTACGTCCCGCTGGTGACGATGATCCGGCAGGTGCTGGACGAACGCTGGAACCACCGCGCCTCCGCCGTGCGCTTCCGCGACGAGTTGGAGGACCACATGTCCCCGGACTACGCCGAGGACACGCTGCGGACGGTGATCGGCTGGGGGCGGTACGCGGAACTGTTCGCCTACGACGAAGAGGCGGAGCAGTTCAGCCTGGAAGACATCGAATAGCCGCCCGCCCCGTTCGGCGCCCCTGACGGGCGGCCGGGGGCATCATAGCGTGCGCTCGATCTCGATCAGGATCCGCCCGGTCTCCTCGGAGGGCAGTGCCGAGCGCTTGGCGAGTTCGATGACGATGAGGCTCCAGGCCGCGGTCACGGCGACCGCCGGCCAGAAGCCCAGGACTCCGTCGCCGCCGAGATCGTGGCCGCTGAGGGCCGAGATGATCCACATACCGCCGAACCAGGCACCCAGCCACCAGATGTGGTCCCAGCCGAAGGCGCTGCTTTTCTCGTGCGCGATCAGGTAGAAATAGACCAGGTAGAGCGCGAAGATGATCAGGACGATCCCGAACAGCCAGCATACGGTGGTGAAGCCGCTCCACAGGATGATCAGGTCGCAGCAGATGAACGCGATCGGGGCGATGATGGCCGGCGCGACCAGGCGGAAGGGGCGGGGCAGGTCGGCGTGATCCCGGCGCAGGATCAGCAGGACGATCGGACCGAGGCCATAGGTGAGCGCGGTGATGTCGCTGATGTAGTCGACCATCTTCTGCCAGGCCGGGAAGGGCAGCAGGAAGATCACGCCGATGATCCACATGATCGCGACCGAAACCCACGGCACTTTCCCGCTGTTGAGCTTGGTGAGGAATTCCGGGCCGGCCTTCATTTCGCCGTTGGCGAACAGGATGCGCGCGCCGGCGGTCACGTAGATCAGGCCGGTGCCGGCGGGTGAGACCGCCGCGTCGATGTAAAGCAGGGTCGCCAGCCAGCTGAAGCCCAGCATCGCGGCGAGGCCGGCGAAGGGGCCCTTCACCCCGGGGAAATTGATGTGTCCCCAGCCGTTGGCGACATCCTGCGGCTTCACCGACTCCAGAAAGCCGACCTGCAGCAGGATGTAGATGGCGGCCGACAGCAGCACCGACCCGATCACCGCGAGGGGAATGTTGCGGCCGGGATTGGAACTTTCGCCGCCAAGGTCGATCGCCGTGCGGAAGCCCAGGAAGCTGAAGACGATGCCCGCCGCCGGCAGCGCGATGAACACCCCGTTCGAATCGTAGCTGCCGGATCCGGCCGACCACACGTTGGTGCCCTGCGTCCAAAGCGGGCCGATCTGGCTGATCCCGGCGAAGATCAGGACGATCGCCGTCAGGAACGGCACCGCGATCTTCCACCACGTGATCGTGTTGTTGACCGTCAGCAGCCACCGGATGGCCATAAGGTTCAGCAGCGCCAGGACGCCGACCAGGGCCGCGCAGGCGACGAGGCCGCTCGTCGTCAATATGCCATCGTTGCCAACGAAATGAGGGTAGAGATTGTTGGCATAGGTCACGATGCTCTCGGCTTCGACCGGCGGCACGGCTATGTAGGACAGAAACAGCATCCAGCCCCAGACGCGCCCCAGGCCGTCGCCGTGGCTGGCATGGCTCATGTGTACCAAGGCGCCCGATCGCGGAAAAATCCCCGCGAGTTCGGCGAAGCAGAGCGCGATGAGCATGATGATGACCGCGCCGATGATCCAGCTCCACAGGCTGAGCGGACCGGCGATCTTCGAAGCGTGGAGCGCGCCGAACAGCCACCCCGAACCGATCATGCTGGTCGTGCTGGCGAACAGCAGGCCGATGATGCCGGCATCCCTGCGCAGGCTCTTTCCCGTTTCGGGGGTCGATGAACTTGCCATGGTGCGAACTTCCGCCTTTGGAATCGAGATAGCAGAGCAACCCTGCTATCGAATATCTGCGTTTCTAACGACACTATCGATTCAAACGGCGAACCGGCGGAAGAATTTCACCGAGAATTGACCCGTTCTTTGGGCAAGACCGGATTCGTTGAAGGAAAGCGCACGATCTTCCGCCTGCGGTATCTCTTTCGGAACGGCCGCGCGCGTTCGGCGGCCCCCCGTCCTGCCTCGGGTCCTGCCCAGGGTCGTGCCCAGGGCCGTGCCCAGGGTGGTGCCACATGTCCGACCCCGGGGCCGATCGGCGTATATTACAACATAAGAACGGACGCCTCCGTTTCTACGCCACCAGCCCCGCCAGCTCGGGAATGACCCAGAGCGGCTTGTCCCCGCGCATCACCCGCTGGCAGTTGTCATAGGCGTTGCGGAAGCGGGAGAACTGGGTGTCGTAGGTCGGGCCGGCCATGTGGGCGGTCAGCGTCACGTTCGGCAGCGCGAACAGCGGGTTGTTCGGCGGCGGCGGCTCCTGGTCGAACACGTCCAGCCCCGCGGCGGCGATGGTGCCGTTCGACAGCGCCTCGATCAGCGCCGCCTCGTCCACGACCGGGCCGCGACAGGTGTTGATCAGGTACGCCGAGGGCTTCATCAGCTTGAGCTGCGGCGTGCCGATCATGTGCCGCGTCTCCGCCAGCAGCGGCACGTGCAGCGTCACGATGTCGGAGGTCCGCAGCAACTCGTCCAGCAGCGAGAACTTCACCCGCAGGTCGTCCGCGCGCTCCTCGCTCAGGCGGACCACGTCGTAGTACTGCACCGTCATGCCGAAGGCCTGCGCCAGCCGCGCCGTCTTCTTGCCGATGGCGCCCAGGCCGACGATGCCCAGGGTCTTGCCCTTCATCTCGTACAGCTTCACGTCGTCGACGTTGTTGCCGCGCCAGCGCCCGCCCGAGACGTTGGCATGCTGCCAGACCAGCCGACGGGAGACGGCGAGCATCAGCAGGATCGCGTGCTCCGCCACCGCCGTGGAGTTGGCGCCGCCGTTGTTGCAGATCGGCACGCCGGCCCGCCGAGCGGCTTCGATGTCGCAACGATCGTAGCCGGCGGAGAGGAGCTGGATCAGCTTCAGCTTCGGCGCGGACTTGTAGAACGCGTCATCCATCGTCCCGTCGCCGAATCCGACCAGGCAGACGGCATCGGCCAGGGCGGCGTTGAATTCGGACGAGCCGTGACGGGCGAAGACGGCGTCCAGGCCCTGCGGCAGCAGGTCGCGGGCGACGCTGAGCTCGTTCAGCGGGTTGTCGGCGACGATGATCTTGGACACTGGCGTTCTCCCCGTTGGTCTATCGGGGACAGCGTAGCCTGTCCGTGGGAAAGGGCAAAAAATGGGGAGGGATTAAATATTGGGCAAATCCGGGGGTGCGTGATCACGGAAAAGATGCCGATATTGTACGCAACTGTGGGAAATCGCGCCGGGGAGGCCCGCCCGTGGCGCCGTCGCCCGCCATGACGGCGCACCCCGCCTCCCGCCCCGCGCCGGACGCACCCCAGCCTTCCCCTGGGCGGGAGGCTGGCACGCAGGTTGCAAAGTTGTGAAATGCCTCCGCCAGACGGGGAAACCGAACAACAAAGGCAGCAGGAACAGCCCGCATGACCATCGAGCAACCGAACATCTCACGCCGCGGCCTCGGCCGGCTTGGCGCCGCCGCTGCGACCCTGGCCGCCGTCGGCGCCGCCTCGGCCGTGGAGAACGCGGCCAAGGCCCAGGCCAAGCCCGCCGGCGGCACCATCAAGGTCGGCATCCTGCACTCCCTCTCGGGCACCATGGCGATCAGCGAGACCACGCTGAAGGACGTCATGCTGATGCTGATCGAGCAGCAGAACGCCAAAGGCGGCCTCTTGGGCAAGAAGCTGGAGCCGGTCGTGGTCGACCCGGCCTCCAACTGGCCGCTGTTCGCGGAAAAGGCGCGCCAGTTGCTGTCGGTCGACAAATGCGCCGCGGTGTTCGGCTGCTGGACCTCGGTGTCGCGCAAATCGGTGCTGCCGGTGTTCGAGGAGCTGAACGGCATCCTGTTCTACCCGGTGCAGTACGAAGGCCAGGAATGCTCGCGCAACGTGTTCTACACCGGTGCGGCGCCGAACCAACAGGCGATCCCGGCGGTCGACTACCTGATGAAGGAAAGCAAGGTGAAGCGCTGGGTGCTGGCCGGCACCGACTACGTCTATCCGCGCACCACCAACCAGATCCTGGAAGCCTACCTGAAGATGAAGGGCGTGGCGCCGGATGATATCATGATCAACTACACGCCGTTCGGGCAGTCCGACTGGCAGAACATCGTCGCGCAGATCAAGCAGTTCGGCAGCGCCGGCAAGAAGACCGCCGTCGTCTCCACCATCAACGGCGACGCCAACGTCCCCTTCTACAAGGAACTCGGCAACCAGGGCATCAAGGCGACGGACATCCCGGTCGTTGCGTTCTCGGTCGGCGAGGAGGAACTGGCCGGCATCGACACCAAGCCGCTGGTCGGCCACCTGGCCGCGTGGAACTATTTCGAGAGCGTGGAGACGCGCGAGAACAAGGCCTTCATCAAGGAATGGAAGGCCTTCACCAAGAACCCCAAGCGCACCACCAACGATCCGATGGAAGCGCACTACATCGGCTTCAACATGTGGCTGAAAGGCGTCGAGAAGGCCGGCACGACCGATCCCGACGCGGTGATCGACGCGCTGATCGGCGTTTCGGTGCCGAACCTGTCGGGCGGCTACTCCGCCCTGATGCCGAACCACCACATCACCAAGCCGGTCATGATCGGCGAGATCCAGGCGAACGGCCAGATCAACGCGGTGTCGACGACGCCGGGCCTGGTCGTGGCGCAGGAATGGTCGCCCTATGTCCCCGACACCAAGGACCTGATCGGCGACTGGCGTGCGCCCATGCGATGCGGTGCGTTCAACGTGAAGACCGGCACGTGCACCGCCGGCAAGAAGGCCTGACGGTCTTCCTGCCAGGACAGGGGCGGCCGTCGTCCTCCCGGCCGCCCCTGTTTGCTTTCCGGCGTCTTGCCGCCGATGTTTTCCCGCCGATGTTTTCCCGCTGGCATCTTCCCGTCGATGTCTTCACGTTGGTAACGGTATCGGAGTTTCCGTGTTGTTTCGCGCAGTCCGCCGGCCCAGCCCGTCTTCCGCGTCCCCGCCGGTGCTGCCGGGCTTCCGGCCGGGCAGGGGGTGCCTGCGCGTCGGCGAACCGCGCGCCGACGTTGCGTGGCGGCCGCGGCTGACCTTCGTCCTGATCCTCTGCCTCGCCGTGTTCCTGCCCGGCGTCGCCCATGCCGGCGATCCGGTCGCCGAACTCGCCTCGGGCAGCTTCGACACCGTCCGCCAGGGGGTCGACGACCTCGCCGCGTCGGGCAACCCGCGGGCCGCCGCCATCCTCTCGGCGCTGGAGAACGACAACCTCTATTACCTGCCCGGCGATCCGCCCAAGCTGTTCATCAGCACCGATGACGGCGACACCTACAGCGACGCGCTGACCGGCGCGAAGGCCGACGATCCCGGCGACGACGTCAAGTCCGTCCGCATCAACAACGCCGTCCGCTCCGCCATCGACGCCGCCCTCGGCGCGCTGCGCCTGTTCGACCCCAGGGCGTCGGTGCGCGCCGAGGCGGCCGAGGCGGTGTTCACCTCCCACGATCCCGGCGCGCTGCCGTCGCTCGACAAGGCGATCGCCAAGGAGGCCGATGCCGGCGTGAAGCGGAAGATGGAGCAGGCCAGGGCGGCGGTGGTCATCGCCGACACGCAGGCGCCGCAGGACCAGCGGCTGGCCGCCGTCACCGTCCTGCGCGACCGCGGCGGCGACGGCGCGCGCAACCTGCTGTCGATCGCCGCCAACGAATCCGGCCCGGTCGCCGTCGCCGCCAAGGCCGCCGTCGAGGCGGTCGACCGCGTCATGCGGCTGTGGGGCTTCGCCCAGAGCGTCTATTACGGCATCAGCCTCGGCTCCGTGCTGCTGCTGGCCGCCGCCGGGCTGGCCATCACCTTCGGCGTCATGGGCGTGATCAACATGGCGCATGGCGAGATGGTCATGCTGGGCGCCTATACGACCTTCGTCGTGCAGGGGGCGATGCACGCCTGGCTGCCGGGGCTGTACGGGCTGAACCTGCTGGTCGCGGTGCCGCTCGCCTTCCTCGTCTCGGGGCTTGTCGGCGTCGCGATCGAACGGTCGCTGATCCGCTTCCTCTACGGCCGCCCGCTGGAGACGCTGCTTGCCACCTGGGGCCTGTCGCTGGTCCTGCAGCAGGTCGTCCGTTCGGTGTTCGGCGCCAATAACCGCGACGTCGACACGCCGGCCTGGATGAGCGGGGCGACGCAGTGGGGCGGGCTGACCATCACCTGGAACCGGCTCTATATCATCATCTTCGCCTTCCTGGTGGTGGCCGCGCTGATGGCGGCGCTGCGCTATACCCCGCTGGGCCTGCGGATGCGGGCCGTCACCCAGAACCGGCGCATGGCCGCGGCGATGGGCATCAAGACGCCCTGGATCGACGCGATGACCTTCGGCCTGGGATCGGGCGTCGCCGGCATCGCCGGGGTGGCGCTGTCGCAGATCGACAACGTCTCGCCGAACCTGGGGCAGGGCTATATCATCGACAGCTTCATGGTCGTGGTGTTCGGCGGCGTCGGCAACCTGTGGGGCACGACGCTGGGCGCGCTGACGCTGGGCATCGTCAACAAGTTCCTGGAGCCGATCGCCGGCGCCGTGCTGGGCAAGATCGTCGTGCTGGTGCTGCTGATACTGTTCGTGCAACGAAATCCCAGGGGCATGTTCCCGCTCAAGGGACGGGCGGTGGAAACATGAGAATCGGTCTTTCCGGCACGATCGCCATCGTCCTGATCCTGGCGCTGGCGATCGTCATGACGGTGCTGAACCAGGCCACGCCCGCCGGTTCCGCGGTGCACGTGCCGACCTATATGATCGCGCTGGCGGGGAAATACCTGTGCTATGCCATGCTGGCGCTGGCGGTCGACCTGGTCTGGGGCTTCGCCGGCATCCTCTCGCTGGGGCACGCGGCGTTCTTCGCGCTGGGCGGCTATGCGATGGGCATGTACCTGATGCGCCAGATCGGCACGCGCGGCGTGTACGGCAACGCGAACCTGCCCGACTTCATGGTGTTCCTGGGCTGGCACCAACTGCCCTGGTACTGGTACGGCTTCGACTGGTTCGGCTTCGCCGTGCTGATGGCGATCCTGGTGCCGGCGGTGCTGGCGGGCGTGTTCGGCTGGCTCGCGTTCCGTTCCCGCGTCACCGGCGTCTATCTGTCGATCATCACCCAGGCGCTGACCTATGCCCTGCTGCTTGCTTTCTTCCGCAACGACATGGGGTTCGGCGGCAATAACGGGTTGACCGACTTCAAGGACATCCTGGGCTTCCCGGTGCAGGCGGATTCCACCCGCTGCGCGCTGCTGGTGATCTCGGCGCTGTTCCTGTGCGGGCAGTTCCTGCTGGCGCGCTTCGTCGTCGACAGCCGCTTCGGCAAGGTGCTGATCGCGGTGCGCGACACCGAAAGCCGCACCCGCTTCCTGGGCTACCGCCCGGAATCCTACAAGCTGGTGGTCTGGGTGCTGTCCGCGATCATGGCCGGCATCGGCGGTGCGCTGTACGTGCCGCAGATCGGCATCATCAACCCGTCCGAGTTCGCCCCCGGCAACTCGATCGAGGCGGTGATCTGGGTCGCGGTCGGCGGCCGCGGCACGCTGGTCGGCGCGATCCTGGGCGCGATCCTGGTGAATTTCGGCAAGACCTGGTTCACCGGCGCGCTGCCCGAGGTCTGGCTCTATGCCCTGGGCGCGATGTTCATCCTGGTGACGCTGTTCCTGCCCAAGGGGGTCATGGGCCTGTTCGCGCGTCGCGAACGCAAGCCCGCGGACGAGGAAATCCCGGCCGCCGCCAGGGAGGTCACGGGATGAGCGAAGGCGACACCCTGCTGTACCTGGACGGCGTCACCGTCTCCTTCGACGGGTTCAAGGCGCTGAACGCCCTGTCGCTGACGCTGGAAGAGGGCGAGATGCGGGCGATGGTCGGGCCCAACGGCGCCGGCAAGACCACGATGATGGACGTCATCACCGGCAAGACCCGTCCCGATTCCGGAACGGTCGTGTTCGGCAAGGACATCGACCTGACCCGGATGGACGAACCCGCCATCGCCTCCCTGGGCATCGGCCGGAAGTTCCAGAAGCCCACGGTGTTCGAGCCGCATACGGTCTGGGACAACATCCTGCTGGCGCTGGCCGGCGACCGGACGCCGCGCTTCACGCTGTTCGCGCGCCAGACCGCCGGGGAGAAGCGGCGGATCGAGGAGATCCTGGAGACCACCCGCCTGACCGATCACCGCAACCGCCGAGCGGCGGATTTGTCGCACGGGCAGAAGCAATGGCTGGAGATCGGGATGCTGCTGGCGCAGGAGCCGCGGCTGCTGCTGGTCGACGAACCCGTCGCCGGCATGACCGATTCGGAAACCGAACAGACGGCCGAGTTGTTGCGGGAGATCAACAAGTCCCGCAGCGTCGTGGTGGTCGAGCATGACATGGCGTTCGTCCGGGCGCTGGGGGTGAAGGTGACGGTGCTGAACGAAGGATCGGTGCTGTCGGAAGGCTCCATCGACCATGTCAGCGAGGACCCCAAGGTCATCGAAGTCTATCTGGGCCGCTGACGGGAGGCGCTGATGCTGGAAGTCTCCAACGTCGACCTGCACTACGGCGCCGCGATCGCGCTGCGCCAGGTCTCGCTCACCGCCTCGGTGGGGGAGGTGACGTGCCTGCTGGGCCGCAACGGGGTGGGCAAGACCTCCCTGCTGCGGGCGGTGACGGGCGCGCACCCGATCTCGGCGGGGTCGATCAAGTGGGAGGGCGAGGAGATTTCCCGCCTGCCGATGTACGACCGGGCCAAGCGCGGCATCGCCTGGGTGCCGCAGGGCCGCGACGTCTTCCCGCTGCTGACGGTGCGGGAGAACCTGGAAACCGGCTTCGCCGTGCTGCCGCGTGCGCAGCGGAAAGTTCCGGATGAGATCTTCGAGCTGTTCCCCATCCTGAAGACCATGCTGCGCCGGCGCGGCGGCGACCTGTCGGGCGGCCAACAGCAGCAGCTTTCCATCGCCAGGGCGCTGGTGATGAAGCCGCGGCTGATCGTGCTGGACGAACCGACCGAGGGGATCCAGCCCAGCATCATCAAGGATATCGGTCGCGTCATCGCGCTGTTGCGCCAGCGCGGCGATATGGCCATCCTGCTGGTCGAACAGTATTTCGACTTCGCGCATGAACTGGCACAGACCATGGTGGTGATGGACCGCGGCGACGTGATCATGTCCGGCCGCCGGGAAGCGCTGGACGAAGCCGAGGTGCGGCGGAAGCTGTCGGTTTGACGGTCGTTCCGCGATGAGCGGCGAGGGAGCGGGGGCGCGCGTCCGGGCGGTGGATGTTGTGCCACGTCCGGGCGGGTGCCGGCCGGTTTCGCACGGAGACGCCGGCGGTGCGGGCTTTCGGAGGGCACGAAGGGCCACGGAGTCGTTGCCGATCCGGTCTGTGTTGACATGAGGCACCGGCATCCATGAGCCTTCGCCGACCAAGACGAGGAAGCGCCTGTGCCTCGGCCCATCCTGGCATCCATGAGCCTTCGCCGACCACGGCGGGAGACCATGCCCCGTGCTGATCGCCGACCCGCCGCCGCCCGTCCACCAGCGCGCGGTCGGCGAGTTGCGGCTTGCTGTCAAACGCAACGACCAGGAAACCGTGCTGGACACGCTGCGCCAGGCCGGGTGCCTCAAGGCGCGCTTTCCCCGCCGCCTGGTGCCCGGCTGGTTCGACGCCGTCATGCTCAACACCGGCGGCGGCGTCGCCGGGGGGGACCGGCTGGACGTGGCGATCGATCTCGCCGCCGGCACCCGGGCCACCATCGCCGCGCAGGCGGCCGAACGTTTCTACCGCGTATTGTCGATGGACCAGCCCGCTCGGGTGCGCACCCACCTGACCGTCGCCCGGGGGGCGTGCCTGGAATGGTTGCCGCAGGAAACCATCCTGTTCGACCGTTCCGCCCTCGATCGGAGTCTGGCGATCGACCTCGCCGCGGACGCCAGCTTCCTGGGGGTCGAGACGCTGGTGTTCGGCCGGACCGCGATGGGGGAGGCGGTGCGGCAGGGCCACCTGCGCGACCGGATCCGCATCCGTCGCGACGGGGCGCTGGTCCTGAACGATGCGATCCGCCTCGACGGCCCCGTCCACGACCTGCTCGCCCGTCCCTCCATCGCCAATGCCGCTCGGTCTCTCGCCACGCTGGTCTTTGTCGCGCCCGATGCGGCGGCCTGCGTCGATGCGGTGCGGGGGGCGCTGGCGGACGCCGAGGCCGGCGTCAGCGCATGGAACGGCCTGCTGGTCGCGCGCGTGCTGGGGCCGGACGGCGCCGCGGTCCGCCGGTCGGTGGCCGCGGCGCTGGCGGTGCTGCGCGGCTCTCGCCCGCTGCCGAGGGTTTGGTTATGCTGACCGCGTAAAGGAAAGACTGCGATGAACCTGACACCGCGCGAGAAGGACAAGCTGCTGATCTCGATGGCCGCGATGGTCGCGCGCCGGCGGCTGGAGCGCGGCGTGAAGCTGAACCACCCCGAGGCGGTCGCCCTGATCACCGATTTCGTCGTCGAGGGCGCGCGCGACGGCCGCAGCGTCGCCGACCTGATGGAAGCCGGGGCCAAGGTGCTGACCCGGGACCAGGTGATGCCGGGGATCGCCGAGATGATCCACGACGTGCAGGTGGAGGCGACGTTCCCGGACGGCACCAAGCTGGTGACGGTGCACGAACCGATCCGGTAGGGGAGAGGCCTCCTCCCCGCCGCCATGCCCGGCGCCAAGCCCGGCGCCATGTCCGGCGCGTGCGGTTCTCAGCGCCCCGTCAGCAGCCGTTCCATCAGTTGTTTCACCGTCGGGATGAAACCATTGGAGTAGAACGGGTCCTTCGCGAACCGGTATGCGTTGTGCCCGCTGAACATCAGGTTCCGCTCGACCGCTTCCGGCCCGTCTTCGTGCGCGATGTCCTGCAGCGTCTTCTGGATGCAGAAGCTGCGCGGATCGGCCTTCTTGCCGTTGGTGAAGTCCGGCTCGTGCTGCGCCCAGTTGGAGAAGCGGCAGGAACTCAGGCACCCCATGCAGTCCTGCTGGTCCTTCAGGATCTCCTGCGCCTTCTTCGGCGTCACGAAGATCAGCGTCGAATCGGGCGTGCGCAGCGCCTCGGTGAAGCCTTGCGCTTCCCAGGCCAGGGCGCGCTCACGATCGCCGGTGGTCAAATAGACGATCCGCTTGCGCGGGCCGACGCCGTATTCCGCGACATGCTCGCCGATCGTTTCGGTAGTGAACGCCACCTGCCGTTCGTTGCGCTCGCGCAATTCCTGGATGAAGCCGTTGTTCACCGCGCTGGAATAGAACCCGGTCGGGCTGAAGCGGTTGAGGAAGACGTCGCCTTCCTTCAGCGTCAGCAGCTTCTGCTTCCAGGTGTCGCCGATCGGGCTTTCCTGGGTCAGCAGGGGGCGCGTGCCGAACTGGAAGGCGATGGGACCGATCTCGGGGTTGTCGAGCCAGTGCTCCCACTCCTCCAGGCACCAGACGCCGCCGGCCATGATGATCGGCGTGTCGTGCAGGCCGAAATCGTTCATCGTCTTGCGCAGCGCGGCGACGCGGGGATAGGGGTCCTCGGGCTTGGTCGGGTCTTCGCTGTTCGACAGCCCGTTATGCCCGCCGGCCAGCCACGGGTCTTCGTAGACCACGCCGCCCAGCAGGTGCGCCGTCTTGGAGTAGGCACGCTTCCACAGCGCGTTGAAGGCGCGCGCCGAGGAGATGATCGGGTAGTAGTAGACGTTGAAGCGGGCCGCGATCTCCGACAGGCGGTACGGCATGCCGGCGCCGCAGGTGATGCCGCTGATGATGCCCTTCGCCTGCTCCAGCACCTCGGTGATGATGCGTTCGGCGGCACCCATTTCCCACAGGATGTTGGCGTGGATGCGGCCCTTGCCGCCGGCGATGTCCCATGCCCGGCGCGCCTGGGTCAGCGCGCCCTGGATGGCATAGGCCACGAGTTCCTCGTGCCGGTCGCGGCGGGTCCGGCCGTGATAGGTCTGCGGGATCGGCCGGCCATGGACGTCGAAGCTGTCGGCATTGACCGCGCTGAACGTGCCGACGCCGCCGGCCAGCGCCCAGTTGCCGGCGGACAGGCCGTTGGAGATCGAGACGCCCTTGCCGCCTTCGACCAGCGGAAGGACTTCGCCGCCACCCATTCGTATCGCGTTGATCGCTCTCATCGCACTTGCTTCATAAAGGGACCGGGCTGATCGAGGCGCCCATATCGAATTCGAGTTTCCTGGTCACGCCGCACGGGTTGTTCTTGTCGTGCGGTGTCCGTGTCGTCGTTAACCCCGACCGGGGCGAACCCGGACCCGGCCATATGCCAGACCGGCGTCCCCGACAAGACGTCGACCGGCCGCCAAAGGTCAACCCGGAGCCGGTCATGACATTTTGGTGACTGCGCCGGAGCTTCTACAGAAACCCGGCTCGGACGCCAATGGGAATCCGAGGCGGTTCCGCGCGATGGCGGGAAGCCGCCGTCACCGTCATCCTGGCTCCAGTCCTTCGCGCGGCCCCGCCAAGGCCCTTTCCAGCCCCTCTCCGTTGTCCGTCATGGCCTGGCTTGACCGGGCCATCTCCTTCCTCCGGGGCACGGGATGGCCCGGTCAAGCCAGGCCATGACACGGGGAGGGGGTACGATGTCCCCCGCCCCTCCAGACTCAACCCCCGGCGGCTGACTGCTCCGTATCGCGCGGCTCGCGGTCGCCGCGTTCCCGGCGCTCGCCCCGCTCGGGACGGTCGCCCCGTTCCGGACGCTCCCCGCGCGGCGGCCTGGCGCCGACCTGTTCGGTGATGTCCGCGCCGGTGGCCTGGTCGACGACGCGCATCGACAGCTTCACCTTGCCGCGCTCGTCGAAGCCGATGACCTTCACCTTCACCGTGTCGCCGTTGTTGACCACGTCGGTGGTCTTGCCGACCCGGCCCTGGGCCAGTTCGCTGATGTGAACCAGGCCGTCGCGCGAGCCCAGGAAGTTCACGAACGCGCCGAAATCGGCCGTCTTCACCACCTTGCCGGTGTAGATCACGCCGATCTCCGGCTCCGCGACGATGCCGCGGATCCAGTCGATGGCCCGCTGCGCCTGCTCGCTGTCGGTGGCGGCGATCTTGATGGTGCCGTCGTCCTCGATGTCGATCTTGCACTTGGTCTGCTCGACGATCTCGCGGATGACCTTGCCGCCGGTGCCGATGACGTCGCGGATCTTCTCCTTGGGCACCTGGATCGTGGTGATGCGCGGCGCCGTCTGGGCCACGTCGCCCCGAGCGCCGGTGAGCGCCTTGGCCATCTCGCCCAGGATGTGCATGCGGCCTTCGCGCGCCTGGCCCAGCGCGGTCTTCATGATCTCGAAGGTGATGGACGTGATCTTGATGTCCATCTGCAGGCTGGTCACGCCCGTCTCGGTGCCGGCCACCTTGAAGTCCATGTCGCCCAGGTGGTCCTCGTCGCCCAGGATGTCGGACAGCACCGCGAAGCCGCGGTCTTCCTTGATCAGCCCCATGGCGATGCCCGCCACCGGCCGCTTCAGCGGCACCCCGGCATCCATCAGCGACAGCGACGTGCCGCAGACGGTCGCCATCGAGGACGAGCCGTTCGACTCGGTGATCTCGGAGACGACGCGCATCGTGTAGGGGAACTTGTCCTTCTCGGGCAGCAGCGGATGCACCGCGCGCCAAGCCAGCTTGCCGTGCCCGACCTCACGCCGGCCGGGGCGGCCCAGGCGGCCCGCCTCGCCGACCGAGTAGGGCGGGAAGTTGTAGTGCAGCATGAAGTTTTCGCGATACTCGCCGGCCAGCGCGTCGACGATCTGCTCGTCCTGCCCGGTGCCCAGGGTGGCGACGCAGAACGCCTGCGTCTCGCCGCGGGTGAACAGGGCGGAGCCGTGGGCGCGCGGCAGCACGCCGACCTCGGCGATGATCGGGCGGATGCCCTTGGTGTCGCGGCCGTCGATGCGGATGCCGGTGTCCAGGATGGCATTGCGGACGATGTCGGCTTCCAGGTCGTGGAACAGGGCGCCGGCCTTGCCGGTATCCAGGCCCTCGGCGGCGAGTTGGTCCGTCGCGGCCTTCTTGGCGGCGGCGACGGCGGCGTAGCGGGCCTGCTTCACCGTCTCCTTATAGGCTTCGGCCAGCGGCGCGCGGGCGATGGCGTCGACGCGGGCCTTCAGCGCCTTCTCCTCATCCGAGGTCTCGGGCAGCGCCCAGGGCTCCTTGGCGGCGTGTTCGGCGAGCTGGATGATCGCCTCGATCACCGGCTGGAAGCCCTTGTGGCCGAACTCCACGGCGCCCAGCATGACGTCTTCCGGCAGTTCCTGCGCCTCGGACTCGACCATCAGCACGCCCTCGGCGGTGCCGGCGACCACCAGGTCGAGCTGGCTGGTCTTCATCTGGTCGAGCGTCGGGTTCAGCACGTACTGGCCGTCGACATAGCCGACGCGGGCGGCGCCGACGGGGCCGAAGAACGGGATGCCCGACAGGGTCAGCGCGGCGGAGCAGCCGATCATCGAGACGATGTCCGGGTCGTTCTCGTTATCGAAGCTCATGACGGTCGCGATGACCTGGACCTCGTTGCGGAAGCCCTCGGGGAACAGCGGGCGGATCGGCCGGTCGATCAGGCGCGACTTCAGCGTCTCGGCCTCGCTGGGCTGGCCTTCGCGCTTGAAGAAGCCGCCGGGGATCTTGCCGGCGGCGAAGGCCTTTTCCTGGTAGTTCACGGTCAGCGGGAAGAAGTCCTGGCCGGGCTTGGCGGACTTCACGCCGACGGCGGTGCAGAGCACGATCGTCTCGCCGTAGGAGACCATGACGGCACCGTCGGCCTGGCGCGCGATCTTGCCCGTCTCCAGGACGAGCTTGCGCCCGCCCCATTCGAGTTCCTTGCGGAAATAATTGAACATTCAAACGTCCTTCATGTGCGCGGCACCGGCGGACATCAAAGGACGCGGCCCTGTCGGACCTCCATGTCGGAGTCCCTTGTCAGACCTGTGGGCTGGGGTGGCGGCGTCTCGGGTAACACGGAGCGCGTGCTGCCGACCGGTATGAAGGGAAAGCAGCCGCGGCCATGTGGCCGGAAACGCCGTCGCTTGATCCCGGACCGCGAGGGCGAAAGGGTTGCGATCTTTGGCGTCCACCGCCTGACGCGGTGTCCGGGGGGCTGTACCCGCCCCCGGTCAGGTTGTCAGCGGGTTGGTCGATCCAACCCGCGCGGGTAGCCTAGCAGATTTAGCGGCGCAGGGACAGACGCCCGATCAGGGTCTCGTACCGCTTCTGGTCCTTCTTCTTCAGGTAGTCCAGCAGCCGGCGGCGGCGGCCGACCAGCATCAGCAGGCCGCGGCGCGAATGGAAGTCCTTCGCGTGCGTCTTCAGATGTTCGGTCAGCAGGGAAATCCGCTCCGACAGCAGGGCAACCTGGACTTCGGGGCTGCCGGTGTCGTTCGCACCGGTGGCATAGTCGTTGATCAGCGCACTCCGGCGCTCAGCCGTCAGCGACATCGTCATACTCCTGGGTTCACGTTGCGGGACACGCGCCGGGTCAGAGGATCCGTTCGGGCCTCAACATGCCGTCTTCGAGACGGCACAGCCCCAGCACGCGGCTTCCCGCCATGGCGCGGACCAACCCGCCATCGGGGTCGGCCGTCCCTGGAATCCGTCCCATCAAGGTGATCAGGCTGATGGCCTGGCCGTGAAGCAGGTCGGCGACCTCATGTCCGGTCAGGGCCAGCGCCGGGATGTCGGCCAGCGCGGTCGCGACCGGACGCAAAAGGTCCGGAGAAGCGGGGGCCGTATCGTCCTTATCGCGCAGCTTGTCCAGCGGAATCGCGTGCTCTTCCAGGAACGGGCCGACCCGCAGCCGGCGCAGGGCGGCGATATGGCCCACCGTCCCGCAGGCGCGCGCCAGGTCGCGGGCCAGACTGCGCATATAGACGCCCTTGCCCGAGGCGACCTCGAACACCGCCGTGTCGGCGTCGGGACGCTCGATCAGATCGAACCGGTCGACGCGGGCGGGCCGGGGTTCCAGCACCACGTCGCGGCCTTCGCGCGCCATGTCATAGGCCCGTTCGCCGGCGACCTTGATGGCGGAGAAGATCGGCGGGACCTGCATGATGTCGCCGCGGAACCGGGGCAGGGCGTCCCGGATGGCGGCGTCGTCGGGGCGGACGGGGCTGGTCTCGGTCACCTGGCCGTCGGCGTCGTCGCTGTCGCGCGCTTCGCCGAACTTCAGGGTGAAGCGGTAGAGCTTGGTGCCGTCCATGACATAGGGCACGGTCTTGGTGGCGGCCCCGAAGGCGACCGGCAGCAGCCCGGTGGCGAGCGGGTCGAGCGTGCCGCCATGCCCGGCCTTCTGGGCATCGAAGATGCGCTTGACGCGGTTGACCACGTCGGTCGACGTCATCCCGGCCGGCTTGTCGATGATCAGCCACCCGTCGAGCGGGCGGCCGCGCGGTTTGCGGCGGGACATTGGGTCGGGTCCTGAAGGCGGAAAGGAGGCGCGGGTTAGGGACTGCCGCGACGGATGTCAAGAAATTAGGATGCCAGGCAATTCGGGGGCAGCCGATTGAAGACCAGCCGACTCTCGAGTGCTGATCCTCGTGCCGCCATTCGGGTCAATCGCCTGACGCTCGGCGCGGGTGCGCCACCCCGATGCAGAAATCGTCCTGCAGCAGGCCCGCCCTCATCAGCGCGTTTTCGATTTCGATGCAGAGACCCACGACGGCACGGCTGCCGGGCGAGTCGTCCGCCAGCTTGTCGCCGTGCAGCATCTGGAACAGCGGGTGCAGCAGGGCGCCGCCGAACCCCGTCTCCCACGCCACGTCAAAATACATCCGCAGGAACGGCCTGATCAGCGCGGAGCGAACCGACTCGCTTGGGTCACCGTCCAGCACGACCTCGATCGTGGGGTTGATCCAGTGGACCTCGGGGGAGTGCTTATATTCCGGGGGGATGGCGGCAATGACGTTGTTTACGATCGCAACCTGTTCATCGGGCAGGATGATGTAGCAAGGCCCGACATATTCATTATAGATGAGCACGCCGTCCTCGGTCAGGATCCGACGCACCTTGGAAAGCATGCCTTCAAGATCCCGAACATGATGAAGCGATCCCACGAACATGACGGCGTCGAACGGAACATCGTGAGGCCTGCTTACGAATTCATCGAAGCTGCTCTGATAGAACTGCGCATTCAGGTTTTCCTCGGCGACGGCTTCCTGTGCTTTCGAAATCCCGACGCCCGACAGGTCGAACGCTTCGACATACTCCGCCAGACCGTTCCGAGAGAGGATCAATTCATGGGAGCCATCGCCGCAGCCGATGGAGAGAAGTCTGCGGGGCCGGACACGCAGCTTTTGCTGGAAGACCCAAAAAAGCCAGTGGGTGTCGGTCCCGAGGCGTCGCCCGATTTCGGCCGCGACGAGCGGGTTCGAATGCCAGGTCGCCGCCTTGGGCGCCGCGAACATTTCATCCCAATGGTCCTGCGCGATGTCTCCGACTTGCCCTTCGGCCGCGATGGCCTCCATGGCCATGGGTTGCACGTCTTCGCTCGTGGGTAACTGTTCCGAGACCGTCTCAACGGGGCCTCGAAGAAGCCGAGATGCGAATGACAGGCGACGTCTCAGGGCAGACGATGTCAATGCAAGCTCCTTCGTTTTATATTGCGGTGTCGCAATAACGAAACATTCGGCAAAGACATTGGCGCCCACGGCAGGCTGACGCAGGCGCTGTCGTGATGGGCGGGCGGTTACGCCAGCGTCCCGTAGACCGCCCCCTCGAACGCATCCAGCGCCTCCAGCACCGTCGCATCGGCGAATGGCAGCACCTGGGTCATAATCACCCCCGCGACCTTCTTTTCGGGATCGAGCCAGTAATAGGTGTTGTTCAGCCCCGCCCAGGCCAGGCTGCCGGCGGCGCGGCCGTGCGGGCCCTGTTCGGTGTTGATCAGGAAGGTCAGCCCCCACTTCTTCGCCATGCCGGGGAACAGCTCCACGTCGTTCGACAGGTGCGCGATCGCGCTCTTCATCGGCAGCACGTTCAGCGCGCCCATGTGGTTCTGGCCCATCAGCGCCACCGTCTCGGGCTTCAGGATCCGGTTGCCCGCCAGCTCCCCGCCGTTCATCAGCGCCTGCAGGAACTTCAGGTAGTCGGGCGAGGTCGAGAAGAGGCCGCCGCCGCCCGGATAGAACTCCCGCGGCGCGGCCGCCGCCGGCATGTCGAGCGGCTTCAGCGTGCCGTCCGCCAGCCGCGCGTGCACCGTCGCCAGGCGGCTGTCCCATGCGGGCCGCGGGTCGAAGCTGGTGTCGGTCATGCCCAGCGGGGCGAAGATGTTGCGCTGGAAATAGGTCTCCAGGTCGAGGCCGCTCGCCACCTCCACCATCCGGCCGGCGATGTCGATGTTGATGCCGTATTCCCAGCGTGCGCCGGGATCGAAGCCCAGCGGCGCCTTCAGCGCGGCAAGCTGGCCGGTGCGCGCGGCCGGCAGGCCGCTCGCCTGGGCATAGCGGTTCATGTCCGCGTTCCAGGTGTCGTAGACGAAGCCGGCGGTGTGGGTCAGCAGGTTGCGCAGCGTGATCTCGCCCTTCGGCGCGCGCAGGACCGGCTGGCCGGCGCCGTCGAACCCGTCCAGCACCTGGGTCTCGGCCAGGAAGGGCAGCACCTCCTTCGCCGGCTGGTCGAGCGAGAGCTTGCCTTGCTCCACCATCTGCATGGCCGCCGCGCCGGTGACGGCCTTGGTCATGGAGGCGATGCGGAACACCGTGTCCGTGGTCATGCGCTGCGGCGCGTCGATCCGGCGCAGGCCGAAGGCCGCGGCGTAGATTTCCCCGTCCCGATCGGCGGCCGCGGCGGTCAGGCCGGCGATATGGCCCCCCGCGACGGCGGCGGCCAGCACCTTGTCGATCTGGGCCGTGTTGCGCATGCTCCGTTTCCTCCTGGATGGCCGCGGCGCCGGTTGAGGTCGCGCCGGGTTCTTGTCGCCTAAACTACGCTTATCAGACGTTACAAGCCGTGGCGGGTGGTGGCAAACGACCCGGTGTGGCGAACCCCCAACGGGAACGGAGGAACGCATGTACGAGCAAGAGGTCATCGTCACCACCAAGCACGGCCGGATGCCGGCGTTCGTGGCCGCGCCGGACGAAGGCGAGCACCCGGCCGTCATCTTCTATATGGACGCACCCGGCACGCGGGAGGAGCTGCGCAACATGACGCGCCGCATCGCGCGCAACGGGTATGTCTGCCTGCTGCCGGACATGTACTACCGGCTGGGCACGGTGCGCTTCGACATACCGCGCCGCGACGATGCCATGTCGGGGGTGATCCGAGCGTCGATGAACAGCCTGACGAACGCGCTGGTGACGGACGACACGGCGGCGATGCTGGCCTGGTTCGACGCCAACGACCGCGTCCGTCCCGGCCCCGTGGGCTGCGTCGGCCACTGCATGAGCGGCTGCTACATCACCACCGTCTCCGCTCGGTTTCCCCATCGGATCAAGGCGGCGGCATCGCTGTACGGGGTCAACATCGTGACCGACAAGCCGGACTCGTCCCACCTGCTGGTCCCCGGGATCAAGGGCGAGCTGTATTACGCCTTCGCGGAGCACGACCAGTCGGTGCCGGCGCATGTCATCCCGGACCTGAAGAAAGCGCTGGCGGCGACCGACGTGGCCAACACGGTGAAGGTGTTCACCGGGACGCATCACGGCTTCTGCTTCGCCGAACGGGCGGTCTACGACGCCGAGGCGTCGGAGCAGACCTGGGCGGACATCCTGGCGATGTTCAAGCGCCGCCTGGGATGACCCGCTTGCGCTGGGCCGCCGGGGCTGACCCTCTGGGCTGACCCTCTGGGGCTGGGTCGCTGGGGCTGGGTCGCTGGGGCTGGGTCACTGGGGCTGGGTCACTGGGAGTGGGTCACTGGGAGTGGCCCGTTGAAGTCGCTCCGCTTTGTCCGCCGCAGCCGACCCCGCGGCCCTATGCCGCCAGGGCGCGCGCCACCATCTCCGGCTCCCGGGCAGGCACCGATAAAGCGGGTTTGAGGCGGGGGCGCTTGGGATCGCCGCGATTTCCCTAACAGGGCACCGGAAAACCCGTATAAGGGCTGCCGCAAACTGGCCGGATTCGCAGATGGACACGTTACAAGCCGTTGTTATTGCTATCCTTCAAGGCGCGACTGAGCTGTTTCCCGTCAGTTCCCTGGGGCATGCGGTGGTGCTGCCGGCGCTGTTGCGGTGGGGTATCGACCAGCACGATCCGTCCTTCCTGCCCTTCCTGGTGATGCTGCATGTCGGCACCGCGACCGCGCTGCTGGGCTTCTTCTGGCGCGACTGGTGGGCGCTGTTCATCGGCGTGATCGGCATCGGCGACACGCACCAGGTACAGGAGAGCCGCCGCGTCTTCCTGCTGGTGGTGATCGCCACCATCCCCGCCGTGATCGTCGGCTTCCTTTTGGAGAAGTTCGTCCGCGGCCTGTTCGCCTCCCCGCTCGTCGCCGCGACGTTCCTGATCGTCAACGGCGTCCTGCTGCTGTTCGGCGAACGGCTGCGCCAGCGGGGGCAGCGCCCGCTCTCCAGCCTGACCCAGATGGACGCGCTGACGATCGGCATCTGGCAATGCACGGCGCTGATCCCCGGCATGTCGCGCTCCGGCGCGACGATCGTGGGCGGATTGCTGCGCGGCCTCAACCACGAAGGGGCGGCGCATTTCTCCTTCCTGATCGCCACCCCCATCATCCTGGGGGCGACGGTGCTGGAGGTGCCGAAGCTGCTGCACGAAAGCGTCCCGGCCGGCGTGCTGGAACTGTCGGTGCTGGCCGCGGTCGTCGCCGGCGTGACCGCGCTGCTCAGCACCTGGTTCCTGATGCGCTATTTCCGCCAGCACGACGCGATGGCGCTCAATCCGTTCGCGTACTACTGCATCCTGGCCGGCGTGGTCAGCCTGGGCCTGCTGGTGCTGATCTAGGGGATCCGGTTCAGG